>JAWQFT010000019.1:0-48871 GCA_035968055.1 Jaaginema sp. PMC 1080.18
GTATTTCGGTGCGTTACGCTGCGCTAACGACACCCTACTTATAGCCTCATTTTAGGTGTGTCACGGCACTACGGATTAAAATCCGGGGCTAATGAAGGCAAAGTCCGTCTTCGCGGACTAGAAAATAGGTGAGTTATGGCGTATCGGATTGGGTATCACTCAGTCTTCTACTGGGGCGTAAAACGTGCCTTCTACTTCCACAATATCATCCTGATTGAGGCGATCGACTTCGATAATCGTGCGGGGTGGGTAGGGGCCATCTCCCCACAATTCTTGCTGAATTTGGTTCACAATCGGGCGATAGCGATACATATCCGTTACATATACCACCAATCGCACCGCATCCTGTAAAGTTGCTCCTTCTGAGGCTGCGATAAGCTGCATATTGAGGAATGCCTGCCGTACCCTACCTTCCTCATCTGGTACGAGCATATTGGTTTCTGGATTAATGCCGCGCATCCCCGCAACAAAGACAAAATCACCAGCCCGCGTCCCCAAACTCCAGGTTGCTGTAGGAATAATACCGCCTTCGGGACTCAGGGTTCTCACGCCATTGGGAGAGACGTTTTCCTGCGCTAAAAGGGGAGTTGTTGTCACTGCTAAACTTGCGATCGCGAAGGCTGAAAATGCACCGAGTTTCATGGTATAAAATTCCGTTGAATTCATTGCACCATCTTAGCGGCAACAGTCCAGTAGTAACGCACTGAAATGCGAATGTTTTGGCTGTCTATGGGGGCATAACAGTTGTTATGGCGAACATAACAACTGTTATGATATTTGCAACAGAGGGTTGAGAAGGGATTAATCGTGCAGGATTCGGGGGAGACGGTGTTTGAAGCCGCAGAGAATTTCCCAGGATATTGTTCCCAAGGTATCAGCCCAATGATCGGCGGTGAGGACGGTTTCGCCATCTTGACCGATAAGAGTGACAACTTCTCCGGGTTGGACATCGGGAATGCTACTGACATCCAACATTAGTTGATCCATTGTGATTGCGCCGATTTGAGGGACGATTTGACCCCGGATGGCGACTTTGAGTTGATTGGAGAGATTGCGGGGGATGCCGTCAGCGTAACCGATTCCGACGACGGCGATGGGCATTTCGCGATCGCTCACATATTTGTAACCGTAACTGACTCCGGTATCGGGGGGAATGGTTTTGACTTGGGTGATGCGGGCTTTGACTTGCAGGGCGGGTTTGAGGGGTAGAATGGGTTGGAGATGAGGGGCAGGATACAAGCCATAAAGCGCTAAACCGACCCGGACGAGATCGTAGTGAAACGATTTATCCATGAGGGTTGCGGCGGAGTTGGCGATGTGCAGTTGCGGTAAGGGAATATGCTGGGATTGGAGTTGCGCGATCGCGTCTTGGAAGCGACGATGTTGTAAGTCTACGATAGTGCGATCGGGGTCATCGGCGGTAGCAAAGTGAGAATAAATGCTGGCGAGGCGGAGCGATCGCGATCGTTGTACGCTTTTAACAAAGTCTACCCCTTGATGCCAGGGTGTCCCCAAACGCGACATCCCTGTGTCTAAATTAAGGTGAACGGGTAACGATTCCCCTAACTGGGTCAGGGTTTCAGCACACAACGCGCCTTGTCGGGGATTGCAGAGGGTGGGCTGCAATTGCCAATGTACCATATCAGTGAATTCGCCGGAGGTACGGCACGCCCCCAGTACCAGGATCGGTGCGTTTATGCCCGCAGATCGCAGTTGAATCCCCTCTTGTAAGGTGGCAACCGCTAACCAAGTTGCCCCGGCTTCTAGGGCGATTTCAGCGACGCTTACTGCCCCATGTCCGTAAGCATCGGCTTTGACGACAGCCATCAGTTGCGTCCGGGGGGCTAGAATTTGGCGTAAGGCTTTGACGTTGTGCTGAATCGCTTTTGCGTCAATTTCTACCCAAGCTCTTTGCTGCGATATGGTGGCTAATTGCTGATTTTGACTGGTTTTAACTTGATTTAGGGTTTTGATTTCCCAACTCAACATAATTTGTATCCTCACACACACAATTTATACAATCGAGTCTAGGCTGACGCGATCGGGATTCCTCTGAGTATTGATATGCCTTAATTTTTAAATTTTTGCAATAGTTTGGTTGTTGGTTGTTGGTTGTTGGTTATTTGTTGTTAGTTTTCATGGGAACTTAACGCATAGAATAAAATATAAAATTAAGACAGGACAGAATTGAGAAGAGTTATGGCGCAAACGATTAGTAAACCGCTCTCTTTTGCTGAGTTTGTTGCTTGGTATCCAGAGAATAGTATCTCTAAATATGAACTTCATAATGGCAGAATTGTAGAAATGCCTTTGGGAACAGGAACTCACTCGAATATTACTGGTTTTATTAGCTTGAAACTGGGGGTTCAAATCGATCGTTACGAGTTACCTTATGCGATACCAGGCGATTGTCTCTTGAAACCATTTAATGATGAATCAGGCTATCAACCAGATGTTATTGTGTTAAATAAAGGAGAGCTAAATCAAGAACCTCGTTGGCAAAAAGAATCTGTTATTACTCTAGGGCGTTCAGTACAGTTAGTCGTGGAGGTCGTTAGTACAAACTGGCAAAATGATTATCTCAGGAAGGTGGGAGATTATGAGTTAATGGGAATACCGGAGTATTGGATTGTGGATTATTTGGGTTTGGGAGGACGGCGTTTTATTGGTACTCCTAAGTTACCGACGATTTCGGTTTATCGAATGGTTGACGGGGAGTATGAGGTACGGCAATTTCGCGGGGATGATTGGGTTGAGTCTTTGGTTTTCGGTGAGTTACAATTGACAGCTAAACAGATTTTTGAGAATTGATAAACATCTTCTTAAAATTATTCGCTTTCGCTGTATCCTATGGTAAGTCAGAGTTTTAGAACTAGGTGATGGATTGAGATTTTATCAAACTTATGCTTTTTTCTTGGGATTCGGCAAAATTGGCTTTACTCAATCTCAAAAGTATCGCTTTTGAGAAAATTGCCGAGCAATATGCGAATCAGTTGGCTCAATATACTTCTCCTCAAAAAGTTCTATTAGCTGAAGCTGATACTATTCATTTCTTAGCGGTTCTTGTCGCTGCTTTAGCGCAAAACCATTACTTATTTCTAGGGAATACAAATTGGCGCGATCGCGAATGGCAACAAGCTCTAAAATTAATTCAACCGGATATTATTTTCTCATCTTGTCAACTGCCAGATTACGAGAAAAAAGCGACAGAAATACCCCCACTCCCGACACCTGCAATGATGATTCCCACGGGAGGAACATCGGGAAAAATCAAGTTCGCGATTCATACCCCAGACACTTTAACAGCTTCGGTACAGGGATTCTTTAATTACTTCGGGCAAAAGCCAGTTAATTCTATTTCAATTTTGCCCTTATATCATGTGGGGGGTTTGATGCCTTTTTTTCGGGCTTGGTTGACGGGGGGAAAGTGTTTGATTTGGTCGTATCAAGATTTGAAACAAGGGCAGTTTCCCGATCTCGATTTGAGTTCTTATTATTTATCTCTCGTTCCCACACAGTTACAGTTTTTACTGGAAAAGTATCCGCAACAATTAGCACAGTTTCAAACTATTTTAGTCGGAGGCGCACCACCTTGGCCGTCTTTGTTAGATAATGCCAGAAAGTATAATATTCCGGTGGCTTTGACTTACGGAATGACCGAAACTGCCTCGCAAGTGGTGACGCTACAACCGCAAGACTTTCTCGCTGGCAATAATAGCAATGGACGGGTTTTACCTCATGCTGATTTAACGCTGATTCCGGCGGAAAATGGGCAGCAAAGAGGCGAAAAAGTGGGAATTGTTAAAATTGAAGCTGAGTCGCTTTTCTGGGGCTATTATCCCGAAATTAAACGCGATCGCACTCTCATTACAGACGATATCGGCTACTTTGACGCAGGAGGTTATCTCCATATTTTAGGGCGCGATAGCCAGAAAATTATTACCGGGGGAGAGAACGTTTTTCCAGGGGAAGTCGAGGGAGAAATTTTGGCGACAGAGTTAGTTCAAGATGTTTGTGTTGTGGGGTTAAAAGACGACTACTGGGGAGAAATTGTCGCGGCGATTTATGTCCCTATTTCGCCGCAAATTCAACTCGAAAAGATTAAAGCACAATTGCGCGATCGCCTTGCTGCTTTCAAACAACCCAAACAATGGGTAATCGTCACCCAATTACCGCGCAATGCTCAAGGGAAAATTAATCTAACTGAAGTTAAAAGAATCGCTCAAACCGATTTAAATTTAAGCAGTCGTTAACACTTGCTCTCGCAAACGAGCGATATAAGCGTGTAAATTATCCGCATCCAAGCGATAACTCAAAGGATTAGCAATGAGATAAGCCGTACTTTCAAAAAGTACCTCCAATTCAATTAAACCATTTTCTTTTAACGTGCGTCCGCTAGAAACTAAATCCACAATCGCTTCAGACATTCCCGTAATTGGGCCTAACTCTACTGAACCCGAAAGCGGTACAATCTCTACAGGCAGATCGAGGGAACGGAAATATTCGCGAGCGCAATTCACAAACTTAGATGCGACACGGCCATGGGGAGGAAGTTCGCGCGATCGCCGATAATAACTATCTTTACGAACAGCCACAGACAAACGACAACCCCCAAACTTTAAATCGGCTAAATGCGCCACATTGGGAGATTTTTCCCGCAAAACATCATAACCGACAACGCCTAATTGAGCCTGACCGTATTCGACATAAACCGGAACATCTTGCGCTCGTACCAGTAAACCTTTTGCAGTATTAGTAGGGTCTAAAATTTGCAATTGACGATTGCTTTTATCGAGAAATGCACTAAAATCTAAACCCACATTTTGTAATAAAGCAATGGTATCTTTTAATAATGCGCCTTTCGGCAATGCAATAGTAATCATTTCTCTTAGAAAATTATTAAGATAGGCGATCGCGCTTTATACTGTACATTTCTTAGAGTAAAGTCAGCAACTCGATCCTAGGAACGTAGATTGTATCATTGAAGCGTTCCTACTCATCTATTCTTTTTTTGAAGGTGCTTAACTTCCCGTATGACTCACTTGAAACTCGTTATTGGTAATAAGAATTACTCCCCTTGGTCTTTGATAACTTGGATAACTTTAAAGCAAGCAGGGATTGAATTTGAGGAAATTCGCATTTTGCTCGATCTACCCACGACTCACGAGCGGATTCGCCAATATTCTCCCACAGGTCGCGTCCCCGTGTTGCTCGATGGCGAAATTAACATTTGGGAGTCTTTAGCAATCTGCGAATATGTTACCGAAAATTATGCACCGCAGCTTCTCCCTGAAGATCGTACCTCCCGCGCGATCGCTCGCTCCATCATTTGCGAAATATTCTTTGGATTTCACAACCTCCGCAAAAATATGCCCCTAGATTGTCGCGCTCGTTATCCTGGAGAAGGTATGACGATAGAAGTCCAAGCTGATATTAACCGCATTACCGAAATTTGGCGCAATTGTCGCGATCGCTTTGGCAAAGAAGGAGACTTTCTTTTCGGTAAATTTACCCTCGCAGATGCCATGTTTGCTCCTGTCGTCTCTCGCTTCATCACCTACGGGGTTAAACTCGATAGCCACTCTCAAAAGTATGTCAAAACCATGCTCGCCCTTCCCACTATGCAAGAATGGTTAGAAGCAGCCCATCAAGAAACCGAAAGTATTGACCATTATCCCTTTTAAATTTTGCTCGACTGCTTGCTACTCCCAAAAAGCGTGAATGGAAAGCCAATGCACCTATTATTGGTAGATGACGAAGCCGAATTAACCGAGCCTCTGCGACAGGTTTTGACTCAGGAAGGCTATCAAGTGGATGTAGCCGATCGCGGTACGAAAGGACAAGCTTTAGCCCTTGAAAACGATTATGACTTATTAATCCTGGACTGGATGATGCCTCAAGTCTCTGGTTTAGATATTTGCCGAGAATTGCGTCGTCAAGGCAAAAATACGCCCATTTTATTTCTTACAGCGAAAGATACCCTTGACGATCGCGTTTTGGGATTAGATGCTGGGGCTGATGATTACCTCGTCAAGCCTTTTGAATTGCGAGAGTTACTGGCTAGAGCTAGAGCTTTGTTAAGGCGATCGCCCCAAATCGAATCTCCTCCCCCCTCCCCACGTCTCCAAGTCGCCGATCTCGAATTCGATCCCGACAATCAAATCGCCTACCGTCAATATCGTAGCATCGAGCTATCGGAAAAAGAAGCGCAATTATTGGCGTATTTTATGCAAAATCCCGGTCAATTGCTATCTCACGAACAAATCTATCAACATTTATGGGCAGAACAAGCCCAACCGAGTAGTAACGTTTTAGCCGCCCTCGTCCGTTTACTCCGTCGTAAAATTGAACAGAAAGGCGAAATCCCCCTGATTCAAACAGTATATGGTCGCGGTTATCGTTTTGGAGAAAATAACCCGTAAACTATGAGACAAAGGTTACTCTTAGGCGCTGAGAACTGATATGTCCCAAGACCAAACTCACCCCCAAGAACGAAAAGATAGCATCTCGATCGAAAACCTAAGCCAAGCAGGACGTAGCGACTATAACCTAGCT
This sequence comes from Jaaginema sp. PMC 1080.18, assembly GCA_035968055.1. Classification (GTDB taxonomy): domain Bacteria; phylum Cyanobacteriota; class Cyanobacteriia; order Cyanobacteriales; family Spirulinaceae; genus Jaaginema. The sequence continues at coordinate 6,556 of JAWQFT010000019.1, forward strand.
GAACTCGCTCGCTTGTGCATCCGCTACCAAGGCTTTCCCGGAGCGCGAGAGATTCAAGCCAAGCTGCAAGGATTAATCCAAGCTTGGGGCTTGACAGAAGAGAGCTTATATGCAACAACTCGCGAATTACACCAAACCGGGGAGCTTTATCGTAAAACCAGTACCGGAGAAGAACGTCAAGATTGGAGTTAAATTAAGTCAAGAAATCAGGTCGTGTGGCTTGAGTTTCTTGCAGAAGTTCGGCAATATCTTGCCAGCGTTGATGTTCGATTTGATAAATCATATCATCGAGACAATCGCGATACTGAGAAAGCACGCTCAACAGTTGTTCGCGGTTGTGTTGCGCGATCGCGACTCCGAGTTCGGGATTGCCACCACCAACGCGACTGGTATCCCGAAACCCCGAACTGGCCAGTTGTTGAGCTAGGGTAATGGTAGCATCTTCATCAGAACTCATACAAGTCTGAAGCAAACTAGCACTAACGAAAATTGGCAAGTGAGAAATCAAAGCCACAGCCCGGTCGTGTTGTGCGGGAGTGCTGGTATAAACCTTAGCATTGAGCCATTGAGCAATCTCAGAAACCATCTCTAGCGCCCGCGAAGGGGTAGCTGCGGTGGGAGTCAATACATAGGGCGCACCCGCAAACAAATCCCTCTGTGCCGCTTCAATGCCTTGTTCGGCAGTCCCCGCCATCGGATGGCTGCCTATAAAATTAGGCCACAACGGCGTACAACTTTCCACAATCGACTGTTTGACCGAGCCAACATCGGTCACAATTGTATCAGCTTTCAGGTGAGGCGCGATCGCGCGAATCGCGGGCGCGATCGCACTGAGGGGAGTACAAACAAATATAATATCCACAGTCGCCAAGATCGCCGGATCGACACTCGCGACATCCACAGCACCCCGTTGTTGGGCAAGTTCGCAAGTTTGTTGGCGACGAGACACCCCCACTGTATGTATTTGGCGCGATCGCAAATCTAACCCTAAAGAACCTCCAATGAGTCCTAGTCCGACAATCCCTACTTTCATAAACTGCAATAACCTATAAAGTTAACTCATAAAGAATTACGATCCATGCAAGCACAGTGACGAATCCCCGCGCAAGCGCCCGGTGCGATCTCATTCACAGCAATCAGCCAGCCAAACCAGATCGGTGCAAGGAAATCAGAATGAATGTCAAAGAACTTGTAAACCAATATGCCGCAGGTGTTCGCGATTTTCGCGGTGTCAACCTCAACGAAGCGAATCTTCGAGGCATCAACCTCAGTGGGGCAGATTTATCGGGCGCAAGCTTAAATGTGGCCAATCTTAGCGGGGCAAATCTCAGTGGTGCCAACCTCAGCCGCGCTAAGTTGAATGTTGCCCGTTTAAGTGCTGCCAATTTGTCTCGTGCCAATCTCAACGGCGCATTTCTCAATGTCGCGAATTTGATTCGTGCCGATTTAGCCGAAGCGGAGATGCGCGAAGCGGTAATTGTACGGGCAGAGTTGGTACGAGCGGAGTTGAGTAGCGCCAACCTCAGTGGTGCGAATCTCAACGGCACGGATTTACGGGAAGCCACTTTACGCAATGTTAACTTAAGTTACAGTAACTTGAGCGAAGTCAATTTGCGCGATGCGGTGATGACTGGAGCGATTTTCGAGCAGAGCATTCTCAATGGTTCGGATTTGAGTCGGACGGATATGCGGGATGTGAATTTGCGGGATGCTGAATTGAGTCAAGCCAATCTCAATCGCTCTAATTTGAGTGGGGCAGACATACGGCGCTCGAATTTACGTTGGGTGGATTTGAGCGGGGCGAATTTGAGTTGGGCAGATTTGAGCGATGCCAAATTGAGCGGGGCAAATTTGATTGGTTCGGATTTGAGCAATGCTAACTTGGTCAATACCAGTTTAGTTCATGCGGACTTGACCCAAGCTCGGTTGATCGAAGCGGAGTGGGTGGGGGCGGATTTGACGGGGGCAACTCTGACGGGGACAAAGTTGTACGGCGTACCGCGTTTTGGCTTGAAAACTGAAGGAGTAGCTTGTCATTGGGTCGATCTGAGTCCGGGGGGCGATCGCAGTGAAATTTACCGCCTTACCCCAGAAAAGGCCAAGCGCTTTTTTAATCAAACCCTACCTACCGTCCAGATTATTATCGATGCTCCCTACACTTTACCTGCTAATCTGGCGCTGGCCGCCTACTACGAGCGCATTGGCGAGGTGTATCCCCCCCTACAGCAACCCCCCAGTGTCGAAGTCAGTTCGCGACGAACTTATCTCACTTTTAAGACCGATACCAATCAGCATATTTTTGCTTTAGCTTATTGCGCGATCTTACCTTTCCGAGATTCTTCAGCCACAGAACACTATCTTATGGCAGTGTTAGAGCAGTTACAATCGGCTCAGTTTGATACTATTGGCGTGCGCGAACACAGCCAAATTCGCAGTATTCTCGCCAATCTCAAATCGGTGTACGAGCAAATTAAGATTGTTAAGAAGGAAGCAGCCGAGTTTCAAACAGAAGCGGCTAGTCCTTTTCTCCACGCACCGACTCATACAATTTTGACCAATTCTAGCAATAAAACTCTAGATATTTACCTGCATCCTGCCTTTGGGCGACGGGGACGCAAAGTTTCGGCAATGACGACTTATGATGGCGTAGATTTTCATTTAAATGTTAAACCTGAGTTGATTTTGCCCCCAGTGAAAACGGTGTTGCAGTTTATTCAAGACTTTTTTGATGAAATCAAGCAAGTGGTTTAACTGGGTGGAGGTAAGGGGGAAACTGGGTTAATTTCTTCAAGACCTTGATTGAGAGCCCAGCGATATTCGTAAGGGATATCGAGGCGATCGCACTCGGCTTCCAGCTTTTTTTGTTGTACGAGGGCTTTGCGTAACGTCGCAATTAACTGTTGCACTTGAGCGCGAGTGGTGGGGTTTTGATTGGCAATAAAAGCGCTTTGACGCTCTAGGAGTTGTAGCAACAATTCATAGTGAATATGAGAGGGTAAAGGGATTTGCTCCATAAATCTGCGATAAGTGGCGAAATAGTAGTAGAATTGCGGCAGAAAGAGGCTGATTTTACGGCGTAAAAAGATGGGCGATCGCTTCGGCAGGATTGGCTTGTTTTACCAAAGATTCGCCGATTAGAACTGCATCCGCGCCGTCGGCTCGTACTCGCTTAAGATCGTCAGCCGTATGTAATCCTGATTCGCTCACAATTAAAATGCCTTGGGCTTGTAATTGCGATCGCCGAGTCGCGAGTAAGTTGCCGGTGGTGGCTAAATCCACCGAGAAGTCGGTCAAATTGCGGTTATTTATCCCTACTAGATTAACCCCTTCGAGGGCTAAGACGCGATCTAATTCGGCTAAATTATGCACTTCAACCAAAGCTGTCATCCCCAACCCTTGTAAAATTTTGAGAAAATAGCGTAAATCTTGGTCTGTGAGAATCGCCGCAATTAACAGCACCGCGTCAGCCCCAACGGATCGGGCTTTGAAGATTTGATAAGGGTAAATAATAAATTCTTTGCACAACAAGGGCAAGTCTACCCCTTGACGCACTTGAGCTAAATAGTCAAAACTGCCTTGGAAAAATTTGCGATCGGTGAGTACCGAAAGACAAGTTGCTCCTCCTTGAGCGTAAGCTTGGGCGATCGCCACTGGGTCAAAGTTTTCGCAAATTACGCCTTTACTGGGAGATGCTTTTTTAACTTCTGCAATCAAAGCGGGTTGCGTTTTAGCCGCTTTAATTGCGCCGAGAAAGTCTTTGGGTGGAGCAATATTTTGAATTTGCTTGCGTAGTTCTAACAAAGGCAGGCGATCGCGCATCTGCTCTACTTCAATTTCTTTATGCCAAACAATTTTTTCTAAAATATGACGCGGTTCGGCATCGGGAACTTTAACTTCATATTGCACAATATCAACGTTGACATTCCGGGTTGGAGGTTTTCTACGAATTTGCATTTGTTGTTATTAGTTGTTGGTTGTTGGTTGTTAGTTGTTGGTTGTTAGTTGTTAGTTGTTCGTCAATCACAAAATCTTCCCACTCCTCCCACTCCTCCCACTCCTCCCCCTCTCCAAAACTGGTCACTGGTCACTAAAAATCCCCCGACTGCCGATTGCCGATTGCCGACTGCCCAAAACTACTGCCCACTGCCTAAGACCGACTGCCCAAAAAACCGATGACTGAAACTAAACCGCAACTGGAGTAGAACTGACATCATCTTCGAGCAAAATACGGATATTTTCTGGAGCTAATTTAACCTTAATCGGTTGACCAATAACGGAAGTTGTGAAGCCTTCTTGTTGTAAGTTTTGGCGACGAACCACAATCGTACTTTCTGGGGTGAGACGCACCACAAAGCGGGTATCAGTACCCAGATAAATCACATCTTCAATCGTCGCTCGGATGCAGTGTTCTTTTTCCACATCAGCCGGATACAGCATAATTTTTTCAGGACGAATGGCTAGAGTAATAAAGCGATCGCTCCCAATTTCGGTATTATGGTGAACTGTCAGAGGCAGAGTTTCATCAACTAAAACCTCCACAATCTCGCCCTCACAACGTTTAACTTGACCGCACAAAAAGTTAGTTTCCCCGATAAAATCTGCTACAAAACGCGATCGCGGAGTGTCATAAATTTGGGTAGGTGTCCCCACTTGCAACACTTTACCCCCATTCATCACCGCAATGCGATCGGACATGGTAAGGGCTTCTTCTTGATCGTGGGTAACATAAATAAAGGTAATTTCTACCTGACGCTGCATCGCTTTGAGTTCAAACTGCATTTCCTTTCGCAGTTTCAAATCTAATGCCCCTAGGGGTTCATCAAACAATAACACTTGAGGGCGTTTGACCAAAGCTCGCGCCAGAGCTACTCGTTGCTGTTGTCCTCCAGAGAGTTGCCGAGGACGGCGATTTTCCAGCCCATTAAGGCGCACTAAAGCCAAGGCATCTCCTACCCTAGTTCGCATCTCGGAAGTGGGTACTTTGTCCATTTCTAAGCCAAAGGCGACGTTTTCAGCCACCGTGAGATGGGGGAACAGGGCGTAGTTTTGGAATACCGTGTTCACTGGACGCTCAAACGGCGGGCGATCGCGCATGGGTTGGCCGTGAATCAAGATTTCTCCCGAAGTCGGCACATCAAAACCGGCAATCGATCGCAGTAGTGTCGTTTTACCGCAGCCTGACGGCCCCAAAAGCGAGAAAAATTCCCCCTCGGCAATTTGCAAGTTGACGTTATCGACTGCGAGAAAATCTCGATTATTCTGACCTTTATAAACCTTGCTAATCTCTTTAAGTTCGACTGCGTGCATTGCTTTCCCCTTGCTGGTTTAAACCGCGCTCTCCCTTTATTTTAGGGTACGGGGGCGGCATAAATCCCGAAATGATTAATTAGGGGATGCTGGTCTTAGGAAAGAGATAATTTAACTTCATCGTTGTTACCTCATTTCTGCGTCGCGATCGCGTCTCTTTTTCGGTAAAATTAAACTTAAGAATTAAGCTTACTATATGGTTGCCAATTCGCTTTACTGGACAATCCAAGACCTCAATGCCATGCCCGATGATGGCGGTTGGAAACGCTATGAAATTATCGAGGGAGAGTTATTTGTGACCCGCGCCCCCCATATCCGCCATCAAAGTGTGAGTGGTAATCTGCATTTTGAATTAGAGTTTTGGTCGCGACAAACGAAACGAGGGAAAACATTTCAAGCGCCAGGGGTAATTTTGACACCAACAGATGCCGTTATTCCTGATGTAATTTGGATAAGTCAAGAGCGTTTAGAAAATGGTGTGGATGAGTCGGGTCATTTGATTGTCGCACCAGAAATTGCGATCGAGATTTTATCCCCAGGAGAAGTGAACGAGCAGCGAGATAAAGAGGTAAAACGCAAACTTTATTCTCTGCATGGCGTACAAGAATATTGGTTAGCAGATTGGCGTTTAGAAACTATTACGGTTTATCGTCGTCGTGAAGTCCAATTACAGCAAGTTTGTACTTTGTTGAAAGGAGATAATTTAACTTCACCGTTATTGCCCGATTTCTGCGTCGCGATCGCGTCTCTTTTTCGGTAAAATTAAACTTAAGAATTAAGCTTACTATATGGTTGCCAATTCGCTTTACTGGACAATCCAAGACCTCAATGCCATGCCCGATGATGGCGGTTGGAAACGCTATGAAATTATCGAGGGAGAGTTATTTGTGACCCGCGCCCCCCATATCCGCCATCAAAGTGTGAGTGGTAATCTGCATTTTGAATTAGAGTTTTGGTCGCGACAAACGAAACGAGGGAAAACATTTCAAGCGCCAGGGGTAATTTTGACACCAACAGATGCCGTTATTCCTGATGTAATTTGGATAAGTCAAGAGCGTTTAGAAAATGGTGTGGATGAGTCGGGTCATTTGATTGTCGCACCAGAAATTGCGATCGAGATTTTATCCCCAGGAGAAGTGAACGAGCAGCGAGATAAAGAGGTAAAACGCAAACTTTATTCTCTGCATGGCGTACAAGAATATTGGTTAGCAGATTGGCGTTTAGAAACTATTACGGTTTATCGTCGTCGTGAAGCCCAATTACAGCAAGTTTGTACTTTGTTGAAAGGAGATAATTTAACTTCACCGTTGTTACCTAATTTCTGCGTCGCGATCGCGTCTCTTTTTCGGTAAAGTTAAACCTAAAATAAAGCAACAAATTCAGAAATTACTGTTACTTGGAAATCGTAAAAATAACGACTGGCTTGACAGATTTTTGAAAACAGACTACAATGCGCCTTACAGAAATACAATGCCTGTTTTATGGCCATTTTCGATCTAGCCCTCAAGAAAAAGCGCGATCGCTCCCTCTCCCCAAAACGCTACAAACCTGACAAATCCTAGAATACACAACTTCTCAGCATCCCTTTCCCCGCAACAAAAAGCCAGAACTCATTGGCGCTGAAACCCTCCTCAAATTCAACTGCCAACTTTTTTTTGAGAATCCAGCTTTTTGGGGCAGAAATTCCATAACTTTCCTCCCCTGCTACCTAATATCTTTCAACAAATTGAGCCGCAAACGCCAGTGCCTCCTCTGGGGTCTCCACCTTGCCCTCAATATGAGCAATCTGAATTTCCGTTAACAACTGCCCGATCGCGGGAGAAGGAGCGAGGTTAAGAAATTGCAGTAAATCTCGTCCTGTCACCAAAGGGCGAGGATGAGCCGCGCGATCGCCCTCGTCAAGATAGCGATTAATCAAAGGCGCAACTGCACTCATTGCACGAGTTTCATTCAACGTGCCGCGAGCCGCCGCTATTGCCACCGTCAAGACCATAGAAAGAGGAAAAACCTCTTTTACATCCTGAAAGAAAAAATATTGCTCTCTGGGGCTTAACGGGCGTTTGGCGACTTCCAGCAAACGGGGAAGGGGTGTCAAAGCTGTTTTAACCGCCCGAATTTCAGCCCGGGAATACTTGAGTTTTTTCAGTTGATGTTCGGCAAAATTTGGGTCGCTTCCAACTAAGCAAGCTAACTTTCCTAAAGCCAACCAAGAAAGAGTTTGAGAGCCAAGAGCCGTTTGTAATTGTTCCCCTAAACTTTGCCAAATTTTACCCAGTAACCAAGTGCATTGTTCGACTTGAGCAAGCTGCTGTAATTTTTCTGAAGTTAGGTCATCTAGCCATTGAGATAACAAACCATCTGCGGCTGCCATTTTCAGCCAGCGATCGCCCTTTTCGTGACTCAGAAGATAATTTAATTCCGTTTGTACCCGTTCGGCAGCAATAGTTTTGAGTAAAGGGGCAAGCTGGCAAATCGCGTGATGAGTACGCGGCGCGATCGCGAAATCCAATTGTGCCGCTTGACGATACGCCCGTAACAAACGCAACGGATCGTCTCTAAGATTCTGTACTGAAACCATCACAATCTGGCGTTTTTCTAAAGCTTTGATTCCCCGAAGCGGATCGATAAATTGTTGATGATGGAGGTCATAAGCGATCGCATTAATTGTAAAATCTCGACGGCGCAAATCGGCTTCGAGACTATTACCTTCTTGTTGAGCGCAATCGACCGTTCCCCCTTCAAAAACCACCCTAGCAATTTGGCGTTTTTCATCCAAAATTACAAAGCCTGCTTGATAGCGTTCTGCCAAACGACGAGCCGTAGCAATCGCTTGACTCGGTACAATAAAATCCAAATCAAAATCCGTTCGCGATCGCCCAAGCAAACTATCGCGAACTGCACCACCTACCAAATAAATCGGTTGGGGTAACAAAGAAATATCAAATGGCCAATCCTGGGGCGAGAGTTGTAAAGAATTATAAATTAACGCCATCAATCCTGCCAAAATCCATCCAAAGATTCATCAATCATGGGCTACTTTGAGTTAAATTATCAACAAAACACATTGGGAGAACAACCGCCATGTGTATCTGTGTCAATTGCCATTATGTCGATCGCTGCGTCACCTATAATGCGGTAGAAACGCAGCACGAACAACCCCACTTAACCGAAAACCCTGACTTTGAACCGCAAGAACCTTCAATTAACGTCAACATTCGTCCCCGACAAGAATATGTTGAAATGGAATGGGATGTCGTCGGTTGCGAGAGCTTTTTGAACGAAACGGGTAAGTGGGCTAAACTTCGACCTGGAGAACCCGTACCCACTTAAATTTAACTTGAGTTCGGGATAAATTGAAATTCGAGATCGAGCCTGGCTCAACAAAACTTCAGATTGAGCATCAATCTCCAACCGAGGAATCCAGTTATCTATCCGGCGTTGCTGAGGATGAAAAACAGTGCAATACTACTGGGATAGCAGCATTCTGCCAAGCGTCAACTCACCGAGAAAATCAGCAACTTAACTGCTCGTGGAAATCTACCGCGATCGCAGTCTGGTGTTGAACGGGAAAGGATGCTATCCCGATGGTGATGCCAACTGTAGTAAAAAAGGACTGTCATAACCCATTCATTCCGGTTCTGGAAGGGGAGACACAGTAAACTACAAATGCAGGTACAGCCCAATTTGTCAACCCAACAGGGAGAAAAAAATGAAGCAAGAAACGCTATATTAGGCGAATTTGGGCAAAAAAGCGATCGCTGCAACTGCAACAAATACCCGCACCCAATTAGAGTAAAATGCAGGTTGATTCAAAACAAAACTTGTCTGCCAAGTTGAATCAAAATATCAAGAAGCCTTGGGCAATTATCAAGATCGAATACTATGGTTGAGAACGCAAAAGACATCGAACGATTACTAGAAACAAAACAGTGCCAAGGTGGAGACTTAAGCGGGGCTAATCTGAGCGAACTCGATCTCAGTGGGGCTGACCTAAGCGGCGCAAAATTATATTGTGCCAACTTGAGTCATACTAACTTGAGTGGCTCAAATTTAAGCGGAACTGACCTCAGTTTTGCTAACTTTGTGAATACCGATCTCACTCGCAGTAATATTCGCGGTGCTGATGCTAGGGGTATTAACTTATTTGACTCGCAACTCAATGGTGCTAATCTTAGCGGTACAGATTTAACCTTTGCCAATTTGGTTAATGGCAGTTTGAGCGAAGCCAATCTTTGTGCTGTGAAACTAATAGGAACTAATCTCATTGGGGCAAAACTCAATAGTGCTAACCTCAGCAGTGCTGACTTGAGCGGTGCGAATTTGAGTACCGCTAACTTAATTTCAGCAAAACTTTTGAGTAGCGATCTCAGCGACGCGAAATTAGTGCGTGCCGATCTTAGCGATGCTAATCTAATCGGGGCAAATTTGTCGGAAGCTAACTTATCGAGTGCTAATTTATTAAACACAAATTTAACCAGCGCTATCTTGATGAATGCCTATTTGGTTGGGGCAAATCTAATTGGTACAAAACTCGAAAATGCCAGATTAGAAGGAGCGATCGGCATTAACATGGAAGGGCAATTAGTGATTCGCGATCGCGTTAACTAAATTACCATAAACCTTATCAACAACCCAAACCCCAATATTTGAGGTACTCACAACCGCACGCCAATCGCTAAAAAAATGCCTTCAATTAACTTATCCCAAAATGTAATGCCCATGTCCGATGTTTTAGTGCAAAATCTTGCTGATGAAGCTGTTTTGCTCAACCTTGAAAGTGAAGCTTATTTTGGACTGGACGCGATCGGTACGAGAATATTTACTTTACTACAAGAAAAGGATTCAATTGCTGCGGTTCATCAACAACTTCTACAAGAGTATGATGTTGATTCCGAGCGCTTACAACAAGATTTATTATCTTTAATTGAGCAATTAGTCGAACACGGTTTAGTGCAAGTTATTTAGTCATTTTATCAACCCTTTCAATCGCTGTTCGACTTCGCTTGAGTTTGACTGGTTTGAGAGGGGGGGAGAGGGGGAGGAAATTAAACTGTGACGAATAACCAACAACCAACAACCAATAACTAATAACAAAAAACCAGTAAACTATCGGGTAAACGTGACCCATAGGTACTGTAAGAATTATTATGACGTGGCAACGGCCAGATAATCGCAAACCCGACCAACTCCGCTCGATTCGCTTTGAAAAAGACTTTACTCGCTTTGCAACCGCTTCTGTCTTAACCTACTGCGGCGATACTAAAGTGTTGTGTACAGCTAGTATTAGTGGAGGTGTTCCTCGCTTTCTCCTCGATAGCGGTCAAGGTTGGCTCACTGCCGAATATCGGATGCTTCCCGGAGCAACTCCCCAACGACAAAAACGAGAACTGATGAAGCTTTCGGGACGAACGCAGGAAATTCAACGCTTGATTGGCCGTAGTTTACGGGCTGCATTGGACTTAACGAAACTGGGCGATCGCACCATTACCATTGATGCTGATGTCCTTCAAGCTGATGCCGGAACTCGTACTACCTCGATCACCGGGGGTTATGTCGCCCTTGCCCTCGCCATTCAGCGATTGCTTGATGCGGGAGACTTAGAAACCTCCCCCCTACGTTATCCCGTAGCCGCGACTTCTGTCGGTATCATCGATAACGAAACCTTCCTCGATCTCAACTACGAAGAGGATGTCAAGGCCGCAGTAGACTGTAATGTGGTGATGACTGGGGAAATGCAACTGATCGAAATCCAAGGAACTGCCGAAGAAAATAGTTTCAGTCGGACGCAACTCAATCAAATTCTGGATGTAGCGACAAAAGGCATGGAGGAAATTTTTGCTTTACAACAAAAGGCAATTTCTCAGAAGTAATAAAATCCAGGTCGCCTTTAATGTAGTACAATAGTTCTATAAGTGCTTTCCGACTAACTACCTCAAGTTGTTAACTCAGCTTGAGGTTTTTCTTCTAGTCACTGCCCCTTAATCGCTGATAATTGAAAAAGCGCCCGGGAGTCTTGCCGTGTTTCGACCCCAAGCGCTTTCTCTACTTTCTCCTCACACAATCTAAAGATACAACATTTTTAAGATTTGTCAACCCTTTTTTAGAGAAAAGCTAAAATTCTGGGTCGGGTCGATCCTCCAGGGTTTCTACTAAGAGGGTAAGACGGTCTTGACCTTGCTTGAGAAACTGCTCGCAGGCTTGTAACTTTGCCACCGCGATCGCAAACTCCTCAAAAACTGCCTCCAAAGGTAAATCGCCTGACTCAATCTGCTCGATAATATCTTCGATTGCGCTAACTTCGCTTTCGTATTGCCAAGAGGACATAATGAAAATAAAAGATGTTGAAGCAGAAAAACAATTAGAATTTTCCGAAATAGGCAAAATAGCTGCAAGTATATAATAAAATCATTGGGCAGCTTGTCCCGACTGACCTTAATATTCAACCCTACGACCGGGGAGAACCATGTTAGATGCCATCATTATTTCTATATTTATCGTAGCAGTCGCAGGCATTGGCTACGAAGCAGTTACATTACTACCGAACGACGTATTAGTACAAGTCACGAATCTTGAAGCCGTCCGCTTAATTGTCGCATCTTTTGGCGGCATTATTGGACTCGCTTTAGGGTTAACCGCCCAAACTACTTATCGCCGTGTTGAAGCCAAAGTCCGCAGTTTGCCCATTGAGGTAATCTTAACGCGGGCTGTAGGGTGGGCGATCGGCTTGTTACTGGCAAACCTGATGTTGGCCCCAATCTTTTTCCTCCCTATTCCCAATCAAATTGCTTTTATTAAACCCACCGTAGCGATTTTAGCCAGTATTGGATTTTCGGTGTTGGGAATTAACTTAGCTGATACCCACGGTCGCATTTTCTTGCGTTTAATCAATCCCAACAGCATCGAAGCCATGTTGGTTGCGGAAGGGACATTACAACCAGCGTTAACTAAAGTCTTAGACACAAGCTGCATTATCGACGGTCGTATTGAGGAACTGTTGAATACAGGTTTTGTTGAAGGTCAACTGTTGGTACCGCAGTTCATTATCCAAGAGTTGCAACTGCTAGCAGATTCAACGAATGACCAAAAGCGATCGCGAGGTCGTCGAGGTCTAGATATCCTCAACCGTATGCAAAAGGCTTATCCCGAACGAGTTGCCCTGCACCCGGCAGATTACGAAGATAATACCACCGTAGATAGCAAATTAGTCCGCTTTGCTCAAGAAATCAATGGCTTGCTGCTCACTAACGATTACAACCTCAGCAAAGTGGCCAGTCTCAAAAAAGTCTCGGTGTTGAATGTCAACGATTTAGCCCAAGCAATACGTCCGATTTATCTTCCTGGAGACACCATTGAGTTAAAAATCCTGCGTCAAGGCAAAGAACCCGAACAAGGAGTCGGTTATCTCAACGATGGCACAATGGTTGTTGTAGAAGAAGGCCAAGAGTATGTTGGGGCTGAGTTACCTGTGGTGGTGACTTCCGCATTACAAACGACAGCCGGACGCATGATTTTTGCTAAACTTCACACTTCGGTGATGGCTTAAGACAGCTTGGTCGTCGCGCTATACATTGCTTTTCTCCTCCCTCTCAAACCCGTAAAACTTAAAGCGAAGTCCAATACCTTGACTTCAACAGAAAGGGCGATCTCAGCAGATCGCCCTTTCTATGGGAATGCTATTCTTGCAGAATGGTTTTGGAGACAATCCGGGTTTTCTTGCGGTCGGCTTCGGATAAATCTTGACCGGATTGCAGTTGGGTGGCGCTTTTTTGTAACACCGTAGCTGCTCCTTGGTCGCCGAGTTGAATGGCGGTTTTGGCGGCGGTTTGGAGCATTGTAGCTGCCCCAGCGCGATCGCCTTGTTGTAGTTTACTCTCGGCAATTTGGGTTTGTCGATACTTAGCCAGAGCCAATATTGACTTTTGGACTGCCTCATTGGGAGCGGGTTGATAGACGGGTTGCACTTCAGCATACACGGGAAACTTATCTGATAAAATCCCCTCTCGTCCGGTGGCTGGGTCGTCGTAACGCACCTGAATACTGGCGATTTGCTGCGTACCAGGGGGCAGTTTACTCATGTATAAGTTGGCGAGAATGACTCGTTCTTCAGCCATGAGGTCGCCCAAACGCACCACATAGCGGCTATCTTCAGCAAGTGCGGGGAGTTCAATGGTATCGGGAGCGACTTGAGCAATGGGTTTAAGCTCGGCCAAGCGGGTGCTGGGCATTAATTCGAGGATGAGGTGGGCGTTGGTTAAACCGACGGATTCCATGCGCTTAAATAAGCGACCGAACTCATCGAGGGCTTGTTCGGGTTGTTCGATGTAGGATAAGCTGCCGTTGGCGGTGTCGGCAAGGGTTTCTAGAACGTCTTGATTCCAATGTTCCCCAAAGCCGAGGGTATTGAGGGTTACGTTGGATTCTGAGGCGAGTTGGGCGAGTTTGAGACAGCGAGGGTTGTCGCCGTGTTCGTTTTCGCCATCGGTGAGCAGAAAAATTTGGGATGTGGTGTCTTTTTTACCTTTGGCAATTTCTTCAATTCCTTGTTTGAGGCCTTCGTCGATGGCAGTCCCCCCGTCGGCTTGCAGTTTTTCAATGGCTTTTTTAACTTGGGAGAGATTTTCGACGGGTTGGTTGGCAATGACGACTTGGGAGCGATGGTCGAAGGCAACAACGGAAAGGCGATCGCGTTCGTTGAGTTTCTCAATAATACTGAGGGCCGCTTTTTTGACGGTTTTGAGGGGATGGCCGTACATCGAGCCACTGCGATCGAGGACTAAACATAAGTTCAAGGGTAAACGCTGGTCTTGGCTATCGGCGATCGCGCTGATGGCAATGGAAAGCTGACGCTGACTACTGGGCTGATTCGCATCAACGTGGGAATCATTGAGGATTGGCTGCAAACCCACTTTCATAAAATTAATTTTCCTTAGATCGACTTAAGCGTGCTGTTTTGTGTTCAACAATAGCTTGACCTGAGTAGCTACAGTTTCTACTTCCCATTTTCCTAGAAATTGCCAAAACAATAGCAGTAACCTGGGTTGGCTTTTAAAGTTCCTTTCCTTACTTTAATTGATTCGATCTAGAGTTGGACTGATGAGACATCACCAGTACCATTGCTCCCAAAAACTAATTAAAGGAAATTGTAGCCAGGAATTGGGTTACTGCTATTGTTTTTTAACGAGACAGATATGATGTTGCGAAACAGCGTTTTTACCTCTTTACTGATGTTGACTTTCTACCTCACTGTTGAATCTGTCAGGGAAGCTTTATTTCTTCAGCTTCAATTATTAATTTAGCACTTTTGTTTGGTGGACAATCAGCAAATATAATAAACTTTACATTTAAAAAATAGCCATAACAAAAACAGTAACTTAGGTCTACTCGCTTAACGTTTTCCTCAAATTAGGTCAATTCTATCCAGAGATAATCTCAAGTTTTACTTCAGATTTATAGCTCTCTTAATTTTCAAAGGAGGAATGCGTAGCTTTCAAAAAAGTTACTGCTTTTGTTGTTGAACGAGACAGATTGGGCTGGAAACAGCGTCTTAACCTCTTAACTTAAGTAAACTAGATAACTAACCCTTGCTAAAATCTGCCAGGGAAGCTTGTTAAAAGCTTCAATTACCAATTTATAACTCCTGGTTGAAGGATGCAAGCTATTGCAAAAAAAGTTAACTTGCCACGATAGTATTACTTTGAAAAAGATGAATTTATTTAAACTAAGGCAAACTTGGGCAGTATATTGGGAGCGCGATCCCTCGCCTTCGGCTACAGTAAATGGCTGGTGGCACAACCCAAAACTAACTCTAGAGGAACACAACCAAAAAAGCGACTATCGGTACTTTCGAGCCGATTGTCGCCCTCTATAAAACAAGATTGTTCAAAAACTAAAGTTACGCGCTTAATAATGCGTAAATTAGCATTCTGGGGATGCTGGACAACGACGATATCATTCACTTGGGGCAGGCGATCGCCATAAGCCTCAAAATCAGCTAAAACCAAATCCCCCGGTTGTAAAAAAGGCAGCATCGAGTTTCCTTGCACTCGTAGCAGCCGCCTTTTTCTCAATAACCACAAAAGTAACTCTTTGCCATTACTTCTGGGTAAAGATGGGTACAATTTCGCATTCCCCAAGACAATCTTAATTAACTTTTAGCTGGCAGTGTACCAAGAAACATCGCGGTTTTTGGTTGCCCAGAACATATCATGAATTTTCTTCACAGAATCTAATAGTTCTTGAGCGTGTTCGCTGCTGACTTCGACTTTACAAGCCGAGCAGAGTTTGGCCGTTTTCCAGAAAGTATCGTGTAAATCGGGATACTGTTCGAGGTGTTGCGGTTTGAAATAATCCGTCCAAAGGATTAAGATTTCTTCTTTGGTTTTTTGAGCTTGTTCTTCTTTAATAGCGACGTAGCGCGAGAAGGTATTGTTGTACTTGATAACAGCGTCTTTGTCGCTGGCATTAGGAAGTTCTAATTCTTTGAGTTTTTTGGTCATAGAAACAACAGCTTCAGCGTAAATACGAGCCGAAGAAGGATCGTAAACACCGCAAGGCCCATCGCAGTGAGCGCTAACTTCTGCTGCGGGAATCCAATTTTTGACTTGTGAAAGAATGTGCTTGAACATAAGTTGTATTAATGGTTTCAGAGTTTGCTGTTTTACCCGTCAAAACTGTTTGAGTTTGGGGAATTGGGTACAAAAGAGATTGGCATTAAAAAAGATTATCGGCATTTTGTACAAGGCCAATAACCCTTACACCACTTACTTTTTATGCCCCTCCCCCCCATTCAGCTTAGTATATTCTGATAAATGCTGCAAAAGAAAATTCCGTTTGAGGTAAATGGTGGGGTTATGGATAGTCAACAACTGGCGGCTTATATTGAAGCGACAGGGGGTATAAGTAAACCCTGGTTATTAGTACAACTGCGTTTACTCAAACTCAAAGAAAATCGCGATCGCCTGTCTGCCGAAGAGTATTTTCGGCAAATGCAGGATATTCAGCAGGATTTACTGAATTTGGGAGAATGGTGGCTGGGAATTGAGGATGAGGTGTTTTAGTTAGTTGTTGGTTGTTGGTTGTTAGTTGTTGGTTGTTGGTTGTCCATCACAATTCCAATTTCCTCCCACTCTCCCCACTCTCCCCACTCCTTCCACTCTCCCTATTGACTTTTATAAAGTTGTCTACCTTGAGGAGTTGCCAATTGAGGATAACCTGCTTCGATAAGAGCGCGATCGCGAATCCGACAAGAATCGCATAAACCGCAGGGTTTTCCCCCTCCTTGATAACAAGACCAGGTTAACTCGATTGGCACGTTAAGGGCGATCGCGCGCTCGATAATGTCTTTTTTACTGTCTTTGACCAAAGGCGCAATCAAGCGGGGTGCATGACCCTCTAAACCCGCTTTCGAGGAGAGATTGGCAAGGGTTTGGTAGGCGCTGAGATATTCTGGGCGACAATCGGGATAACCGGAGTAATCTACCGCATTAATGCCGAGATAGATAGCTTCTGCGTTTTGAGCTTCAGCGAGGGAAAGAGCGATCGCGATAAAAACGGTATTGCGTCCGGGAACATAGGTAGAAGGAATAACATCGGGATTTAAACCTGTTTGGGGAAGGGGGCGATCGCGATCGGTTAGAGACGAGCCTCCCCACTGAGCTAAGTTAACATCAATAATGTCATGCCGATTGATGCCGAGATGAGCCGCGATTTTTTGGGCTGCGATTAATTCTTGCTCGTGACGCTGACCATAGCGAAAGGAAAGGGCGATCGCATCATACCCTTCAGTAATCGCGATCGCGGCTGTCGTGGCAGAATCGAGTCCTCCCGACAGTAAAACAACGGCTTTAGGCTGAGTCATAATCGTTCGTCAAGCTACGTCAGTTTTATTGTGACTCAGCACCCTAAATTAACCAGCAAAATAGCTCGGAAATGCCACACTCAGGACTTTAAATAAAATCGAGTTAATAATACTGAGGGCGATCGTACCGAGTATCGCACTCCAAACGCCCCACTTCAAGCGAAATCCCTGTACGAGCCAAGCAGCCAACCCAAAAATAATCACATTCAGGAATAACCAAAACACGCCTAGGGTCAAGATCGTAATCGGCAAAGTCAAAATAGTCAAAACTGGCTTGACGAACGCATTGAGTAGACCAAAAACTAATCCAGAAACGATGGCTTTCCCAATACTATCAATTTCTATGCCCAAGGGAAGCCGCGAAATAATGAGCAAACTGACGGCAGTTACCAAACAAGCGATCAGAAAAGGAATCATAGCTTTATTCGCTCCAAATTTAATAATTAACTCATTTTTATTATAACTTTGCTCCATCTCTTGTCAGACAATCTATCTATCGGTAGAGACAAATTTGTTAATATTAATTTAACCTTTCTTTAAACAGAAGTTTTATTATTAGTTTTTTCTTGTCAAGCGGAACGTTAAGTTCAAGACAGTATGAACTGTCTAAACCTAATGTTTTTTAGGATTTAAAAAAATAACTAAACAATTTTGTTCGAGTACCTATTACAAAATAAACAGGATGACACAACTTACAAGCAATAAACGTTTAAAAAAGATACTCTTGCAATTTTATGGACTAGCTTTTGTAACTATTGCGGCGATCATGGCGATCGCGAAATTCAACAATATCAAAATCTCGCTATTGGTAGACGATCCTGCGGCTTTCGCAGATTATCCTTCCTACGTCGGTTTGTTATCCATGATTGGCATTTTAATTCTGGGAGCAACCGCCGCAATTTGTTTTTTTAGTGCTTTTCTTTTCAAATCTACAAACGCTAAAGGGCATCGCTGGCAACGCTTTATTTTAGTTTCAGGATTATTAAGTTTGGTCTTCGTTTGCGATGACTTGTGGCTAATTCACGAAAACTATGCAATGTGGTTAGGACTAGAAAAACTATTGCCACCTATTCCTGGGATCGGAATGGAAGATTTTTTTGAAGGGATTGTTTTCGGGTTATATGGTATGGCGATCGCAGCCTATTTGTATTACTTCAGAGATATTTTCAAGCATACACAAATGTTAGCCCTCATTGCGGCGATTGGTTGTCTGGCTTTGTCTGCTACTATCGATATTTTGGGAGAGCAATTTGCCATCAGACACCACCATATTCCCGAAGAAATTTTTAAGCTGTTAGGGTTTACAGGTTGGTTATTCTATTTTTGTTTAACTTGCCGTCAAGCTTTGATGGTAAATTCCTATACACATCCCAAAGGAATAAATACTCATTAAGCCGTCTCCTTTTTGGCATTCATTCTCAATCTCAATCTTGCCGTCTGTGCAGTTTCCCATCCGGCTTCTGAGTATAGCGGCACTATTTTCTGCGATATCCATTGGGATGGTAGTAGCAATGGCACGTCGCGCTGGCATTGTTATCTTGGCGATCGTACTTATACCGAACCGATCGGAATGCAACGATACTGAGTAGTTTATCTATCGTTGGTTTGGTGATTTTAATTTTCTTGGATTGGCGCAAGCCTAGCTCAGCCGATGCTACTTCCTTGGGTGGTACTGTTGCCACCAATCCACGGCATCTTTGAGGGCGTATTGAAGGGGCGTTTGCGGTAGACCCAATTCTGTCACTGCTTTGGTCGCATCATAATACATCGTGTGGGCAGACATTTGCACCCCTTCGAGGGGAACTGAAGGCGTTTTGCCCAATTTGGCTAAAATCATTTCGTCAAGCCAAGCTACCGTAAGGGGAAGCCAGAGAGGGACAGTCCGAGTTGGGGCTGGAACTTGGGTGATTTCGGCTAAATCTTGCAAAAAGGCTTTGAGAGTTAGGTTTTGATTTCCCAGGATGTAGCGATCGCCCGTTTTGCCTTTTTCTAACGCCAATAAATGACCCTGAGCCACATCTCTTACATCAATGAAGTTTAACCCCGTGTTGACGTAAGCGGGCATCTGACGGCGCAGAAAACGCAGAATAATGTCACCCGTAGGAGTGGGTTTGATGTCGAGAGAGCCGATGGGGGTACTGGGGTTAACGATAACAATATCTTGACCTTGGGCTGCGGCTTTGTGGGCTTCTTGTTCGGCAAAATATTTAGATTTTTTGTAATGGCCAATCAGGTCATAAACTGGGCTTTGGTGAGTTTCGTCGGCGGGTTGATTATCGGTTCGCGTACCAATTGCGGCTACGGAACTGGTATACACAACCCTCTCTATACCTGCTTTTTGGGCAGCAGCGAGGATATTGCGCGTACCGAGGACGTTGGTGTGGTAGAGTGAGTCGCGATCGCGCTGCCATAATGAGTAATGCGCCGCAACATGGAATAATACCTGAGCGCCCCGTAGATGCCCCTCTAAGGCGGGATCGTTGAGGTCGCTGGTAATCAACTCAACATCAAGGTTTTGCAGGTTATCTAGGGGACTCTGGGGACGGACGAGGGCGCGAATTTCATACCCCGCTTGTTGCAATACACGGACGACATGAGCGCCCACAAAACCCGTTCCACCAGTGACAAAAGCACGCATATACAGTCATCAGTTATCAGTTATCAGCGATTAAGGGGCAGTCGGCAATCGGCAGTCGGTAATCGGGGGGGAGTGGAATTTTGCTGCAAAAACGGCGTATTTTTGCAGATTTTAAGGCTTTTAGGGCAAATTTCCATTGTTTGACTTACCGATGTTTAGCTGGCGAAATTGTCCCCATCCTTCACAAATTGTAGGGCGATCTGGTTACAATTTGAATCAATCATTATTTTTTTTATTCATTTTTAAAGATTTAGGGCATGAAACGCATCGTCTTAATTACTGGCTTTGAAACGTTTAATGCAAATTTATATTGTCAGGCTGCACAACTCGCCACAGAAAAATGTTCGCAGTTAACGATTTTGACTTTTAGCGATCGCGATTTGGTGACGCAACCAGAAGCGGTAGAAGCCGCATTACAGCAAGCCGATGTGTTTTTTGCCAGTTTGTTGTTTGATTATGACCAAGTAGTTTGGTTGCGCGATCGCGTACAACAAATTCCAATTCGCTTGATTTTTGAGTCAGCATTAGAACTCATGAGTTTAACGAAGTTGGGTAAATTTATCATAGGCGATCGCCCCAAAGGAATGCCCAAACCGATTAAATTTATCCTCGGTAAATTCAGTAATTCTCGCGAAGAAGACCGCCTCGCAGGTTATATTAGTTTTCTCAAAGTTGGGCCGAAACTTCTCAAATATATTCCGGCTCGCAAAGTTCAAGATTTACGGTGTTGGCTAATAATTTACGGCTATTGGAATGCTGGAGGAAGTGAAAACGTTGCGGCAATGTTTTGGTATATTGCCGAACAGTATTTAGATTTAGCTGTTGGTGAAATTCCTAGCACAATTGAAACGCCAAATATGGGATTATTGCATCCCGATTATGCGAGTTATTTCACCTCACCCCAAGCTTATTTAACGTGGTATCAAAAACAGTTTTCCCATCGGGCTAATGACTCCGTAGTAGCGATCTTACTTTATCGCAAGCACGTCATTAGCAAGCAAAGCTATATTCCTCAACTCATCCGTCACTTTGAAGCTGCCAATTTAATTCCTTTACCCATTTTTATCAACGGTGTTGAAGGTCATGTCGCGGTTAGAGATTGGCTGACTACAAATTACGAACAACAGCAACATCAGCAAGGAAATATTGAAATCAACTCTCTATCTTCTGAAGCCGTTATGGTTGATGCAATTGTGTCTACCATTGGTTTTCCTCTCGTTGGTGGTCCAGCAGGTTCAATGGCAGCAGGGAGACAAGTTGAGGTTGCCAAACGTATTTTAAGCGCTAAAAATATTCCTTACTTAGTAGCTGCACCATTACTCATTCAAGACTTACACTCTTGGACAAAACAGGGCATCAACGGACTGCAAAGTGTTGTGCTGTATGCCTTACCAGAACTCGATGGCGCGATCGATACCGTGCCATTGGGTGGCTTAGTGGGGGAGAAAATCTATCTAATTCCCGAACGAGTCCAGCGTTTAATCGGAAGAGTAAAAAGTTGGCTCAAGCTACGTCAAACTCTTCCCCAAAATCGCAAAATTGCTATTATCTTATACGACTTTCCTCCGGGCTATGGAGCAACCGGAACGGCTGCTTTATTGAATGTGCCTCAAAGCTTACTAAACTTTTTAGTTGCACTCAAGAAAGCAGGATATACCTTACCAGAATTACCCGCAAATGGTGAGGTTTTGCTCGAACAAATTAAAGCAGCAGATGAGCAATGGCAACATCAAGCTTTTTGTAAAAATGGCTCATCTTCAGCCACTACCGTTGATGTTGCAACTCTAGAAACATGGTTGGGTTATTTACTAACCAGTCGGATTAAAAAACAATGGCGATCCTTTGAAAAAACGGGTATTAAAACTCTTGGAGAAGACTTTTATTTAGGGGGGATCGAGTTAGGCAATATTTGGATTGGCGTACAACCTCCTCTCGGAATAGCAGGCGATCCCATGCGATTGATGTTTGAAAAAGACTTGACTCCCCATCCCCAATATGCTGCGTTTTATAAATGGTTGCAAAATGACTTTCAAGCTGATGCTGTCGTTCATTTTGGGATGCACGGCACAGTAGAATGGTTACCAGGTTCGCCGTTAGGAAATACGAGCTATTCTTGGTCAGATGTATTGCTCGGAAACTTGCCCAATCTCTACATTTATGCGTGTAATAATCCTTCTGAATCTCTGTTAGCTAAACGTCGCGGCTATGGCGTTTTGATTTCTCATAATGTACCGCCTTATGGTCGTGCAGGCTTGTATAAAGAGTTATTAGAATTGCGGGAGTCAATCGCGGAATATCGCGAAGATACAGAGAAGAATTATGCCTTACGCGAGGTTATTATTCAAAAAATTGTTGATGCGGGAATTGAACACGATCGTCCCTTTACTGAAGGTAAAAAGTCAGGTATTGCTTTGACCACTGAAACAGCAAAACTGTTTAGCAAACACGCATTAAACGGGTATTTTATCAAAGTTTATCAATATCTGCAAGAAGTCGAACAAAGATTGTTTTCTGCGGGCTTACATATTTTAGGAAAAGCACCCACGCGACCTGAAATTGATTCTTATCTTAATGCTTATTTCGGTAAAGACTTTAGCTTTAAAAATGCCACAGATGAACAACTCGCTGAAGCCTCCAAAATCACTAAATTACTTTTACAAACTTCCGACGAAATAACTTATCTTTTGAAAGGTCTTAATGGCGAGTATATTCCCCCTGCACCGGGCGGAGATTTGATTCGGGATGGTGTCGGTGTATTGCCCACTGGTCGGAACATTCACGCTCTCGATCCTTACCGAATGCCCTCTCCTGCGGCTTACGAACGAGGGCGAGAAATTGGGCGTAAAATCATCGAACAGCATTACCAAGAAAACGCGACTTATCCCGAAACGATCGCCGTCATGTTGTGGGGTTTAGATGCGATTAAAACCAAAGGAGAATCTATTGGAATTGTGCTTGAATTAGTCGGTGCAGAACCGATTAAAGAAGGAACGGGACGTATTGTTCGGTATGAGTTAAAACCCCTCGACCAAATGAATCATCCTCGTATTGATATTTTGGCAAATTTATCGGGCATTTTTCGAGATAGTTTTGCCCATGTTCTCGAACTTTTAGACGACCTTTTTCAACGAGCCGCACAAGCTGAAGAAGACCCCAAGCAAAACTTTATTCGCAAACACAGTTTAGCTTTAAAAGCCCAAGGAGTTAAAAACACCTCAGCCCGCTTATTTTCCAATCCTGCGGGGGATTTTGGCTCATTAGTCAACGATCGCGTCGTGGATGGCAATTGGGAAACCGGAGACGAACTTGCCCAAACCTGGGAAAGCCGCAACGCCTTTAGCTACGGACGCAAAGATAGAGGTCAAGCCCGTCCCGAAGTGCTGCAACAACTCCTAGAAAGTTGCGATCGCGTTGTCCAAGAAATTGATTCAGTCGAATACGGTCTCACCGATATTCAAGAATACTACGCCAACACTGGCGCACTCAAACAAGCTGCCGAAAACCGTAGCGGCAAAAAAGTCACCGCTTCTTTTGTCGAAAGCTTTTCCCAAGACACTACCCCCCGTCCCCTCGAAAGCGTTTTGCGCCTCGAATACCGCAGCAAACTCCTCAACCCCAAATGGGCTAAAGCTATGGCAGCACAAGGCAGTGGAGGGGCTTACGAAATCTCTCAACGCCTGACTGCTTTGATCGGTTGGGGAGGTACAGTTAAGTTTAGCGATGATTGGGTCTACGACCAAGCCGCCGATACCTACGCCTTTGACGCAGAGATGGCGGCACAATTGCGTCAAGCCAATCCCGAAGCGTTTCGTAATATTATCGGACGAATGCTTGAAGCCCACGGTCGCGGTTTGTGGCAAGCGGACGAGGAGAAACTCGAAAAGCTGCGTCAATTGTACGATACGGCTGATGCCAAAATTGAGGGGGTGGCGGTTTAGTTCAGTTATCAGCATCTAAGGGGCAGTGGGCAGTAGGGATTGGGCAGTCGGCAGTCGGGGGATTTTCAGTGACCAGTCATCAGTGACCAGTTACCAGTTTTGGAGAGTGGGGAGAGGGGGAGTACAAGGAAGAGGGGGAGGATTTTGACAAATAACAAATAACAAACAACCAATAACTAAAATGGATTATGGTTTTCTACAACACAAACACTAAGGATTGGGAATGACTGTCGGAGTAACGCCTTGCCTCAGCCTAGCGATCGAACGCCTTACCCAAACTGGTTCGGATAACTTTGCGATTTGGGTCTTGAAAGCACCGTTAAGTAGTGCCTATGGCTTCCATCACTGCTCTTGGCCTCATAGTCTCACTCGCAAATGGCTGGCGTGGCAAGAAATGTTTTCCTTACAAACTCAGCTACATCTTCCGGTGACGCACAACGACCTAGAAACCATCGAGGAAAACCCCACCCACCCTTCAGAAGACAACGCCATCCAAGGCTATGGTGGGCGATTGATGCAGGATTTTGGCATTGGGTTGTGGCAATGGCTGTTTAGCGATTCGATTCGCAATAGTTTTGCTCAAAGTCGCGGTGTGGCTCACGGGCAAAGTCAGATGTTGCGTTTGCGCTTGGATTTGCGCGATCCTGACTTAATCCCTTTGCCTTGGGAGATTATGCAGCCAGAAGCGGGAAAACAGTCGATTTCGTTGAATCAAAAATTGCTGTTTAGTCGCACGATTAGCGATGTCGATCCTCTCAGTCCGGTAGAAAGGGCGGGTACGTTGAGAATTCTCCTGGTTTTGGGAGAAAATCAAGATGTGCGCGGTCGCCCAAAAACCAAGTTACAACTCGAAAATGAAGCAGATTTGTTGCGAGAGGTTTTAAATTTAGATAATGCGATCGCGTCCGCTAATTCTTTGGCAACTCCGGTTAAGGCTGAAGTTGAGACGTTGTTACAACCGACGACGGCGGAGTTGATTGAGGCGCTCGAAACTCATAATTATAATGTGTTTTTCTTCGCAGGACACGGTATTCCTGCTCCAGATGGAGGTTTACTGTATCTGGCGGAAAATCAAGCGCTTAACGGTACGGAGTTAGCTCAGGTTTTAGTACGGACGCGGGTAACTTTGGCGGTGTTTAATGCTTGTTGGGGCGCACAACCGGATTGTCGCGAACAACGGGCGATTCCTCGCAGTAGTTTGGCGGAGGTGTTGGTACATCAGGGCGTTCCGGCGGTATTGGCAATGCGGGATTCGATCGCGGATGCGGAGGCGTTGAGTTTTATTGAGGCGTTTACGAGTGCGATCGCGTCTCGTCAGACAATTGATAGTGCTGTCGCGATCGCCCGTCAACAACTGTTAATGCTCTACAAGTTTAATCAACCCGCTTGGACGCTGCCGATCTTGTATATGCACCCAGAGTTTGAAGGACAGTTAATTCAGCCTTTAGAACCGAGTATTACGGAATTACCAACAATTTTGCCCAGCAATCTTGCGAGCAGCCGTTTTTATGCGTTTTTGCGACCCGTAGATACTGATACAGTTGTGCCAGCTACGTCGGTAAGAGGGGGGTTGATGCGAATTGGCCGTAAATCGGATAACGATCTGGCGATTACGGAAAAATGGGTTAGTCAAAGTCACGCTAAAATCTTTTGTCGTGAGGTGGAAACAAATCTCAACGAACCTTCTTGTTTTTATTTAGAGGATGATTCCCGGTTTGGTACGTTTGTCTATAGTCAGCAGGGTTGGCGCAAAATCCATCATCAAGAAATTCGCCTGTATTCGGGGGTTCATCTCAAATTTGGCAGTTTACAGGGTCAAACTTGGGAGTTCGCTATCGAGGTCGAACCGGGATAAGATGATGCTTTTGAGAGACGCTTTTTTGAGACTCAAGAGATAGCCTAAAAGCTAGGATTTTTCTATCTTTGGGGAAATTTGGGATTTCTTCGGAACAGCCAACCCCCTAACTGTAGGTACGAACAAGTCCGCTCGTGAACTTTAGTTGACCTTATTTATAGAGGAGTTATTATGTCTTACCAATCAACAAATCATCTACACTCAGAACTCTCTTTGAACGAGTCAGAAGAGCTTTTGGCGCTGCTGTTAACAGAAGACACTGTTTATCCTTGGTATCCGCCAACAGCCACAGGTTATTATGAGGAAGGCGATCGCGCTTTTAGCCTCGATGAAGCTTACGACAGCGCCGAAATGGACACGAAAGCTCAAGATTTTTTCGCATCCCTCAATCGCTGCTTCTCGGCATCAGAATCCGTGGTAACAAGGTTGCGACAACAATTTGCTCAAGCCCCTCAAGATTGGTTAGAGGCGATCGCCCATCGTGCCAGAGAATTAGCTCATCTCGATCTTGCCCCCACCGAACGTCTCGTTCAATGCGTCAAGCCGTTGTTAAGTCAATGGTCGGAAGACGATCTTTTGGTATTTGCGCGACCTGTAGCCCTAGCTATGCGTTCTCAAGCACCCTGTACGACCCATCAAGAGTTGAATTGGGAGCAATGCTCGGCGATTGAAAAGGCTCGTTATACCATGAATGCGGCGCAATGTGCTTTCGAGCATCTTGAAGATACTGAGTTGGTTTAAGTTTTAATCCTTAAAACCTTGGCTCTGTATTGCTTTCAGCCACTAGGAATTGCCCTCACCCCCAACCCCTCTCCCACAGAGCCAGGAGCTTATCGGTATGAATCAACCCTGTGGCGGTGTTGCAGTCTCCAGCGCAATTGACTGAAGCGGCGGTTTTGCCGGGTTTGGTGTTGGATTTACGGCAGATTTGGGTAAGAATAACGCATTCTTAACCAAAAACTATATCTCAACGGGGGTTTTTGACTTCGCTGCCAGCAACAAGCCGTATTCAATCCCCTCCACCACAGCTTGATAAGACGCATCAATAATATTGGTAGATACCCCCACTGTCATCCAACGTTGTGCGCCGCGACTGGATTCTACCAGAACCCGCGTTTTGGCTGAAGTTCCGGCTTGACTGTCGAGAATCCGTACTTTGTAGTCTGTGAGTTGGAACTCGGCGATTTGAGGATAGAATTTAACCAAAGCTTTGCGGAGGGCGGCATCGAGGGCAGAAACCGGGCCGTTGCCTTCCGCGACTTCGAGCAATTCTTCGTTGTTGACTCCGACTTTAATGGTTGCCAGGGCGTTGTTTTGCAAATCTTCGGCCATTTCAAAAATATCGCAGTGAACCCGAAAGCCTTTGAGTTCAAAGAGTTGCGGGCGTTGTCCTAATGCGGTTCGCATCAATAACTCAAAACTGGCTTCGGCGGATTCAAATTGATAGCCTTCGTTTTCGAGTTCTTTGAGTCGGGTTAAGATTTGGCGACAGGTGGGGTCTTGGCGATTGAGGTCAATGCCGAAATTGCGGGCTTTGCTGAGGACGTTACTGAGTCCCGCTTGGTCGGAGATGGCGATGTGGCGTTGGTTGCCGACGATTTCTGGGGAGAGGTGTTCGTAAGTTTGGGGGTTACGAGCGACAGCAGAAACGTGAATGCCGCCTTTGTGGGTAAAGGCAGAACGTCCGACGAAGGGGGCGTGGTCGTTGGGGGCGAAGTTGACGGTTTCGCTGACAAAGCGGCTGAGATGGGTGAGGCGTTGCAGTTGCTTTTCTTCGAGGCAGGGATAGCCGAGTTTGAGTTGGAGGTTGGGGATGAGGGAACAGAGGTTGGCGTTGCCGCAACGTTCGCCATAACCGTTGATTGTGCCTTGTACCATGATAGCTCCAGCTTGGACGGACGCGATCGCATTCGCCACCGCCGTTTCTGAATCGTTGTGGGTGTGAATCCCCAAGCGAGGAGCATTTTCCGGGTCGTCGATGAGTTCGGGAAATGCCGCGACCACCGCTTGACTAATTTCGCTGATTTCCTGGGGTAAAGTGCCGCCGTTGGTGTCGCACAGCACAATCCATTCCGCCCCCGCTTCTAGGGCTGTTTTGAGAGTGCTGAGGGCATATTTGGGGTTGCTTTTGTAACCGTCGAACCAATGCTCGGCATCGTAGATAACGCGGCGGCCTTCTTGACGGAGATAGTTGAGGGTATCCCCAATCATGGCCAAGTTTTCCTCTAAGGTGGTTTTAAGCCCTTCAGTGACCTGGAAATCCCAAGATTTGCCGAAAATGGTCACCCAGCGAGTTCCGGCAGCGAGAATGGCTTTGAGCATCTTATCGTCGGCGGTGTTTTTGTGGGGGCGACGGGTGGAACAAAAGGCAACAATTTCGGCGTTTTTCAGGGGTTCTTCTTGGAGTTTCCAGAAAAACTGCACATCTTTCGGGTTTGCGCCCGGCCAGCCTCCCTCAATGAAGGGGATGCCCATTTCGTCGAGTTTGTGGGCGATTCTGAGTTTGTCTTCGAGGGAGAGGGCAATGCCTTCTTGTTGTGCGCCGTCACGGAGGGTGGTGTCGTAGATGTGGAGATGCGGTTTAGGATTGCTCATAAATTGGGGTTTCCGAAATACTGTAACAATATGTAAACTGGATCGTAAGGAAAGCTGAGTTTGACCGAAATTATACCCACTGTATCGATTTAGGGAAAAACTATTACTTGCAAGAGCAGTGCGAATTTACGCAAGGTTTTATTAGAACACAATATCGACCTTTATAACGGTAAGGCCAAAATAATTAACTGTATGGGGATTGGCACTTGTGGGATTTTCAGTGACCAGCGATTAAGAGGCATTGGGCATTGGGCAGTCGGCAGTGGTTTTTGGGCAATCGGCAATCGGGGTGTAGGGGCGGGGTTTTCCTATCCAATAACCAATAACTAATAACCAAAAAAGCTAGGACTGAAATACAGCCTAGCCCGATTTTAAACAGTATCCTATGAGTAATTACAATCTAGTTATTGCTTTCGGTTGCGCCGTTGTATTCAGCATTAGTCCAGCATTCTGGTAAAGCTTCTCCCGAAGGAAAAACTAAACTTGACTTTTCAAACTCTTGAGCATCTTGCATTTCTTCACCCGCATGAACGCGGCCTTCAACTTTGTTCCAACTGGGTTCGTAGGCTTGCTCTAAGGTTAAAATTTCGACTAAATCACCTGTGGATTTTTGCTTCAAAAACATTAATAAACCTCTTGTTTTAATTAACTTAAAAGTTGTCAATTCTTTTCTTAGGATAAAACGCTAAAATTTCCTTTTCATCCATCTTCTGACGCAGTTTACTCGAAAAAACGGAAAAATGACCTCTGTCTTTCGTATCTCCCCTCTGGTTCGTATTACCTTGTTATCCCTGTATGTGGCGTTAACCTTTCCCCTACCGTTTTTGGCTGAAGTTACCGCAGCCCCGGCTTCCCCCCGTTGGCTGTGGGTAGGGATTGGTTTGGGCTTTGTGGTTGTATTTGCGGCGTTGAGCGATCGCGTTATTGTAGACGACGAGCAAATTCAGTTAACTTATCCTCAATGGGCTTTACCCGTTTTTCGGCTCTTGGGACGCGGTTGGACGCTCAAATGGTCGGAAATTGACAGCCTCAAACTCCGCACTACTGGACAAGGGGGTTTGGTTTATTATTTCATCAGTCATAATTCCGACAAGGCTTATTTACTGCCGATGCGGATTGTGGGGTTTGCGAAATTAACCCGCATTGTTACGGAAAAAACGGGCATTGATACGCAGGATGTGCGTCCTTTAGCTCAACCTTGGATGTATTTAATTTTGTTGGTTTGTACTTTCTTTTTGTTGCTCATTGATGTTTGGACGGTGACGACAGCGATTAATGGTTGAGGGAGATTTATATTAGTTTTTTAGTTGTCAATTTTTCAACCCGGCTTAAACAGATTGACGGGCTTTTTTCCAAGGAAGTGAAAAAAAGGGGTTACTGCCAACTGCCCAAGCCCTACTACCCCAATTCCCCATAAAATACTGATAAGCTAGAAACACAAGCCATTTTTTGTCGTCAGCGATACGCTATGTCCCTCAACGAGATCGAGACACAACTTCAAACCTTACAACAAACCGCCACAGACGCGATCGCCTCCGTCACCAGTCTAGATGAACTCGAACCACTCCGAGTCCAATATTTAGGGAAAAAAGGCGAACTTTCCCAAATTCTGCGCGGTATGGGCAAACTTAGCCCTGAAGATCGACCCCGCATTGGCGCACAAGCCAACGTGGTCAAAGAAGACCTGCAAAACCGCCTCGAAGCCGCCACAACCCAATTAGAAACTGCCGCTATCCAAGGGCAAATTGATGCCGAAACCCTAGATGTTACCATGCCAGGATCGTATCGCCCCCTCGGTCGCCAACATCCCCTCAACAGTACGCGCGATCGCATGATCGATATTTTTGTCGGCTTAGGCTATACTGTCGCCGAAGGCTTTGAAATGGAAAGCGATTACTACAACTTTGAAGCCCTCAACACCCCGGCAGATCATCCAGCCCGCGATATGCAGGATACCTTCTATCTCCCCAACGGTAACTTGCTGCGAACTCACACTTCCTCGGTGCAAATTCGCTATATGGAAAACCACGAACCCCCCATTCGCGTTGTTGCACCCGGTCGTGTCTATCGCCGCGATACTGTCGATGCTACCCACTCCGCCGTTTTCCATCAAGTGGAACTCCTCGCAGTAGACAAAAACTTCACATTCACCGACCTCAAAGGCACAATCAAAGAGTTTCTCAATCAGATATTTGGGGAAGATTTACCCGTAAAATTCCGCGCCAGTTATTTCCCTTTTACCGAACCCTCGGCTGAAGTAGATGTACAGTGGCAAGGGAAATGGCTAGAGGTAGCAGGTTGTGGCATGGTAGACCCCAATGTGTTGAAAGCTGTGGGCTACGACCCAGAGATTTACACGGGTTTTGCTGCGGGTTTCGGGGTGGAACGCTTTACAATGGTACAGCACAAAATTGACGATATTCGCCGCCTCTACAACAGCGATTTACGTTTTCTTCAGCAGTTTTGATAATCTTTGAGAGGTCGCGTTTTCCCGATAATTGACTGGTTTTCTGTTGTTTGTTGTTTGTTGATTACAAAATTCTCCCCCTCTTCCTTGTACTCCCCCTCTCCCCACTCTCCAAAACTGGTAACTGGTCACTGATGACTGGTCACTGAAAATCCCCCGACTGCCCAAAAACCACTGCCTACTGCCCAATACCTACTGCCCCTTAGTCGCTGTTAACTGAAAAAAAACCATGCGTTACCCTGGTATTTCAAGCGAAGCCTTTCGTCATCCCCTGGATTATCAAGCCGAACAAACCCTGCGGAGTTTTCCGGGGTTTGAATTGGTGGCTCGTAGTTTTGTGGAGTATCTCTCTGAGCGCCCTCAACGGATTTATTTTTTGGGAAACTATATTAAGGTCGGCCCGCGTCAGTATGCCACCTTATACGGGATTTTTCGCGAGTGTATGCGCGATTTGGATATGGCAGTTGAACCCAGTTTATTTGTGAATCAAAGTCCAGAGGTGAATGCTTTTGCTTTGGGTCAAGATCGTCCCTCGATTGTCATCAATGCGGGCTTGCTGGATTTGCTGGAAGAAGCAGAGATTCGGACGGTGGTGGCGCACGAATTGGGGCATATTAAGTGCAGTCATACGATTTTGAGGCAGATGGCGATTTGGGCGATGGGGGCGGCTCAAATGCTAGGGGAAATGACGTTGGGGCTAGGTAATGCGATTGGGAGTGGCTTGATTTTCGCGTTTTATGAGTGGTCGCGCAAGGCGGAGTTATCCGCAGACCGAGCGGCGTTTTTGGTGATGGACGATTTGCTGCCAGTGATGCGGACAATGATGAAAATGGCAGGAGGCAGTCATAAATACGCCCATGAGTGCAGTTTGGATGAGTTTATGCGCCAATCGGAGAGTTACCAGGATTTGGATCGGCAAAATGGTCTAAATCAGTTTTACAAGTTTATGATATATAACGGCGGTCGCGGTACGTTTTTATCCCATCCGTTTGCGGTGGAGCGAGTATATCATCTAAGGGAGTGGTCAAATTCCGCCGAGTATAGCCAAATTCGAGACGGTAATTATGCTACGGATGCTTCGGGGTCGGTGGATGTGACTCCCAGTGATGATGAGGAAGCCGAAACGCTACGCCGCCAAATTGAGGAGTTACAAGCGGAAATTGAGCGGATTCGCTCTCAAAGACCGGATGCCTAGCGATCGCGATCGCAGGTTATGCTGAGGTAGATCGTCATTTTCACTGAGACTTATCATCGCTAATCCCTGGAATATCTTGCATAGTTTCACTGAATCGAGTTAAGTCACCCCTACCCAAGGACTAAAGGCATAATCGACCTGACATTTGTCGGTTATTCTTTTAGAATTAAGCTCAAGTAGATCATTCTTGCTACCGCTCGTTGTTCTTTGTCATTGGCTGCAAAAAACAGCAGTTGAGAAGTAGCGTTGGTGTAGGGTGCAGCATTAAGTCATTACGAATTTGCCGAGGATTCACATGAGCAAAAATACTTTGCCAGGGATGCACCACAGTCATTTTCCCCTTATTTCTAACCGAGCTATTGATGTTGAGCGATCGCAAGAAACGGTTTATCGTTTTTTGATTCAGTTGGTGAAGACGCGATCGCCCCAAGAGGTTTTGAGAGAATTTCAAAATTTATTTTTTGATTATAGTTCTAATTCAGAAAATTCTGAAGTTTTGCAAGAAATCTCGGATTTAGTATCGGCAAAACGGCAAAATGATTTTCTGAATTTAGTCAAACGCTCTTGTTATATTCTGGTTAATAACTGGGAAACCCAACGCCATCACGATGCGATTGAAAAGTTAATTCAGCTTTTAACAAATCTCGATTGCGATCGCCAAGCTAAATATCATGTAATTAATCGTCTGCGCTCCTGGTTAAAAAGTTTTATTGAGAGCAAAGATTACCAAGATTTAAAACTTTTTGTTTATCGTAATGATGAGAGTAATAATTCTAGCGATCGCAGCGATACCTCGGCTCATTGGAGTTCTCGATATCGCTCTTATCTCTTAGTTCCACAATACGCTAATCCTAATAATCCTACAGAGCAAAGAGAAGCGGCCAAAGTGCTTTCTCAGCAATTAAAAGATAAGTTTAAATTCGATCTTGCTATGTACACGGCGCGATCGCAATCGACTGCGGGCAAAAATAGAACCGAGAAAATGCCTGACAACCCCACAGGATTGGGTGAAAATGTTTTACATTTGATCAAAAAAATTGTTGTCAAACGGGGAGAATACGGCTACAGCAACTTAGCTAATATATTTTTAAATCAAACAAAAGATTTACCTCATCAAGACTTTAAATCTGCATTAGTTAATTATCTTATTTTTGCAGGAGATGACAAATTCACTGGTCCGGGATTGAAGCGCAAACTCTCTCTCAAAATGGCAAATATTTATCCAGAACATCACGACGATCTTCACGATGAAGCTTTGCATTTAAGAACTTGTAATCGCGTTTTCGATATCCTGACAACAGAAGACGGGGAAACTCCTTCTGAAATGTTCATGTACTTGATGTTACAAGGCAATCCTCTCACTTTGGTTATTATTTTGCTAAAGTTGATTTTAATTTGCCCCAATGCTCGCGTTCATTTAGAGCGACGAATTGCCGAACTCATCCAATATTATATGAACGAACCCGAAGCTGAATGTCAATGGGTTATCAACTTTTTTGAAATTTTCAAAATCACATTTGCTATTTATGCAGACAATGATGTTCACTACAATTTAATTAAGGTGAAAGAAAATCTCAGCGATGAAAATGGTAGCGATGAAAATTTAGATGCGTATCGCATTTTTTCGCAACAACGTAGCTACCTCAGTTCTGTTTTGAGCCAAAGTAAAAAAATGACTTCTTAAGGGTAATCGCACTAAATTTTTCAAGGCTAGGGAGGGAACAAAATTGGTGGTTGACGGGGAGGAAACACAAGGAAGATCGCCCATTTTATGGTGGCGTGTAGGAGCGATCGCGGGGCTTCAAGGTGCAATTACCCTCACTTGGGTACTCTATGGCTTATATCTTCCTAAATTATTAACTAATATGGGCTTGAGTGCCGATCTAGCCCTAAATCTCTTAATTATTGAACATTTATTAGAAGCTTTTATCGAACCTCTATGCGGGCATTGGAGCGATCGCGCTTTTTTACATCGCGGTCATCGCTTAATTATCATCACTGTGGGCGTAATTTTGGCCTCGGTATTTTTCATCAGTTTACCCGCGATCGCCCTTTTCCAAAATACTACTGGAATATTTGTTTTATTATTACCTGCAATGGCGATCGCCTGGGCTTCTGCGATGGCAATTTTCCGCAGTCCTGCTTTGGTTTTACTGAACCAAACTGCCCCCCTCAATCAATTGCCCCAAGCGGCTAGTTTACTCACCTTCACCAGTCAGTTAATTGCTTCATTTCGCTTTGTTGCTTACGGTGCAATCTTGAGTTTAGGGCCAGAATTCGCCTTTAGCCTCGGCTCGATAGTTTTACTGATTGCTTTGGCTTTTTTACGCCAGCACCATCCCCCTCAAGCACCTAGCACCCCTTTAGTCAGGACTCAGAAGGTCAAGGGACTGAATCTCATTACAGTGGGCATTACAGCCATAGAAATTGCTTGGGGATTGCGTTTTCTGGGGGCAACCCTCGCCACAGTATTTAAGGCGCAATGGGGCGGTGCAGTGGCAGAGTGGGCAATGGCCGGTTTTTTCCTGACGATCGCGATCGCGTCTCTTCCTGCGGGGGCGATCGCAGCACGTTGGAGCAACCGTTACAGTATGGTTGGGGGAGCGATCGCGGCGGCAATCATTTTATTGCTTTTTCCCAGTATTACTTCAGAAATTGGGCTGGCGATGGCGGCAATTGCCCTAGGTTGTAGCTTCAGTTTTGTTCTCAACGGCGCAATACCCTATGTTCTCGCTTCAGTTCCTACAGCAAATGTTGGTTTGGGGTTAGGCTTTTATTTCGGGGCGTTTGGGGCGGCGATGAGCTTTTTCGATCTACTGTTTACAGACCTAATCGCGGACGATCCTATGGCGATCGCGACTAAAGGTGTTTCAGCTTTAATCTTAGTAAGTTGTAGCGTGGCCTTAACTGAATAAAGCAGCTTGCCTAAAAAAAGGGGAAAGCGCCGTCAAGCTTTCCCAATATCATCACTTTTAGAGTTTTACTTCAATATCAACACCTGCGGGTAAATCCAACTTCATCAAGGCATCGATAGTTTTAGAAGAAGGCTGGTAAATATCAATAATGCGACGGTGGGTGCGAGTCTCGAAATGTTCGCGGGAGTCTTTATCAACGTGGGGCGATCGCAACACGCAATAAATGCGTCGTTTGGTCGGGAGGGGAATCGGTCCGATCGCGGTAGCATTAGTACGATTGGCGGTATCGACAATCTTCTCGCAGGAAGTATCGAGTAAGCGGCGGTCAAAAGCTTTAAGCCGGATGCGAATTTTTTGTTGCTGAATAGTTGCCATGTTTAATTTTCAAGGTTCAGTTAAACAAGGGGAGCGTCACTCAAAATTAGCTCCCGCATTACGAAAAAAGTCAAGGAAAATCGCGATGCAGAAGCAATAAACACTACTGCGATCGCGATTTCCCCATAATGATGCTATTTGATGATTTTCGAGACGACACCCGAACCAATGGTACGACCGCCTTCACGAATGGCGAAGCGCATTCCTTGTTCGATCGCGATCGGATTGATCAACGATACAGTCATTTTGACGCGATCGCCAGGCATCACCATTTCGGCTGTGCTACCATCATCGGCAGTAAACGCATCAATCGTTCCCGTTACATCCGTAGTCCGTACATAGAACTGAGGACGATAGCCAGAGAAAAACGGCGTGTGACGGCCACCTTCATCTTTCTTCAGTACATAAACCTCAGACTCGAACTGGGTATGAGGGGTGATTGAACCCGGCTTGGCTAATACCATTCCTCGTTCAATTCCTTCCTTATCAATACCCCGCAGCAGCAAGCCCACGTTGTCTCCGGCCTGACCTTCGTCCAAAACCTTCTGGAACATTTCTACCCCAGTTACGGTAGTCGAACGAGTATTTTGGATACCGATCAATTCCACCGTTTCGCCGACTTTGACTTTACCGCGTTCAATCCGACCTGTTGCCACCGTACCGCGACCTGTAATCGAGAATACGTCCTCAACCGCCATCAAGAAAGGCTTGTCTACTTCTCGTTCGGGAGTAGGAATATAACTATCCACTTCCTCCATCAGTTTGTGGATTTTATCAACCCACTCATTTTCCCCTTTTTGAGTATCGGGCTTTTTGGTGAGTGCTTCAACCGCTTGTAATGCCGAACCCGTCACAATGGGGATATTATCACCATCAAAATCGTATTCGCTCAACAACTCGCGGACTTCGAGTTCTACCAATTCGAGTAACTCTTCGTCGTCTACTTGGTCTTCTTTATTCAGAAAAACCACCATTTGGGGAATACCCACTTGACGACCCAACAAAATATGCTCTTTAGTTTGGGGCATCGGACCATCGGCGGCGGACACCACCAAAATTGCGCCGTCCATTTGCGCGGCTCCGGTGATCATGTTTTTGACATAATCCGCGTGACCGGGACAGTCAACGTGAGCATAATGACGATCTGCCGTTTCATACTCAACGTGAGCAGTATTAATGGTGATACCGCGAGCTTTTTCTTCAGGAGCTGCGTCGATATCTTCGTAGCTGCGAACTTTAGCACCACCTGCGGCGGCTAAAGTCATTGTAATTGCAGCAGTTAACGTGGTTTTACCATGATCGACGTGACCAATGGTACCGATGTTGACGTGGGGTTTATTCCGTTCAAACTTTGCGCGTGCCATGTACTTACTTGTTCCTTAACTTTCTCTATGCGTTCCCTTGATTTTTAGCGACGATTGCTTCAGCAATGCTACGAGGAACTTCCTCATAGTTACTGAATTCCATCGAGAAGATACCGCGGCCTTGGGTTTTTGACCGGATATCGGTAGCGTAACCAAACATTTCTGCCAACGGAACTTTGGCTGAGACTTTGGATAGCCCTTCTTCGGTGTTCATCCCTTCGATTTGACCCCGGCGAGAATTGAGATCGCCAATTACATCGCCAATGAAGTTTTCCGGGACTTCCACTTCTACTTTCATCATCGGTTCGAGTAAGGCAGGAGACGCTTTGGTAACTGCATTGCGAATCCCCATCGAACCTGCGATTTTGAAAGCCATCTCCGAAGAGTCAACATCGTGGTAAGACCCATCCACTAAGGTCACTTTGAGGTCAATCAAAGGATAACCCGAAAGAATGCCGGATTCACAGGATTCTTTAATTCCTTGTTCCACCGAAGAAATGTATTCTCTTGGAATTGCGCCCCCGACAATTTTCGAGACGAACTCAAAGCCACTACCCGCATCCCCCGGTTCGACATCGATGACTACATGACCGTATTGTCCTTTACCACCGCTTTGGCGAATAAATTTGCCTTCAGCGTGGGCGGGTTTGCGGATGGTTTCGCGATACGCTACTTGGGGCTGACCGATGTTAGCTTCAACTTTAAACTCTCGTAACATCCGGTCTACTAGAATCTCAAGGTGGAGTTCTCCCATGCCCGCAATTACGGTTTGGTTGGTTTCGGGGTCGATGCTGACTCGGAATGTTGGGTCTTCATCCGAAAGCGTTTGCAGGGCTTTGGAGAGTTTGTCCATGTCCTGTTTGCTCTTGGGTTCAACCGCAACGGAGATCACGGGTTCGGGGATGTACAGGGATTCTAAGATAATGGGGTCGTCTTCATCGCAGAGGGTATCCCCGGTGATGGTATTTTTCAACCCAATTGCTGCTCCCAAGTCTCCCGCACGCAGTTCGTCCACCTCAATGCGATCGTTGGATTTTAAGACAATCAAACGGGAAATCCGTTCTTTTTCATCTTTGGTGGCGTTGTAGACGTAACTGCCTTTAGCCAGTACGCCAGAGTAGACCCGCATAAAGGTCAAGCGACCAAATTGGTCAGCCGCAATTTTAAAGGCTAGTGCCGAGAAGGGTTCTTCGTCAGATGCTTTGCGAGTCGCTTCAGTCCCATCCGGCAGAACGCCTTTAATCGCAGGAACTTCTGGGGGAGAGGGTAAGTAATCGACTACCGCATCGAGGAGCAACTGTACTCCTTTGTTTTTGAAAGCAGAACCGCAGAGCATCGGCATAATCGTACCGTCTACCGTTCCTTGGCGTAAGGCGGTACGAATTTCGTCTTCTGTGAATTCTTCCTCAACCAGGAATTTTTCGAGGAGTGCTTCGTCAGTTTCGGCAATCGCTTCGATTAGCTTGGCACGATATTCTTGGGCAAGCTCTTGAACGTCTTCCGGGATTTCGGCATCCTCGATTTCGGTTCCGAGGTCGTTGGTGTACAGCTTGGCTCGCATCCGTACCAGATCGACAATACCGCGAAATTCGGTTTCGCTGCCGATGGGGATTTGGATGGGAACGGCGTTGGCTTTGAGGCGATCGCGGACTTGTTCGCAAACTTTAAAGAAGTTCGCACCAGTACGATCCATTTTGTTCACAAAAGCAATCCGAGGCACTTGGTAGCGCTCGGCTTGTCGCCAAACTGTTTCGGATTGGGGCTGAACGCCGCCGACTGAGCAGAATACCGCGATTACACCATCAAGCACGCGCATGGAGCGCTCAACTTCGATGGTGAAGTCAACGTGACCGGGTGTGTCGATAATATTGATCTTACAATCGCGCCAGTTGGTCGAAATTGCCGCAGCCGTGATCGTGATACCGCGTTCTTGTTCTTGGGCCATCCAGTCCATAATGGCTGTGCCTTCGTGGACTTCACCCAGTTTGTGCGCGATACCCGAATAAAAGAGAATGCGTTCAGTTGTTGTTGTTTTACCCGCATCAATATGGGCAGCAATACCAATATTGCGAACTTTTTCCAGCGGGACATTGCGTGCCACAGCTAACCTCCTTCGTCTTGCCGAGCAACGATTTAAATTAAATACGTTACTTTATGTTTACACTATTTACAATTCTATACTTTTTTTAAACTTTTTCAGACAATGTTTAAAACTGACTCGCTTTGTTTCTTGGCAAAGTTGACGATTCCTGGTCTTTTTGCCTCATTGCCTTTCAAGGTTTAATAGCGATAGTGAGCAAATGCTTTGTTTGCTTCTGCCATGCGGTGAGTTTCTTCGCGTTTGCGGATTGCTCCCCCAGTTTCGTTGGCAGCGTCCATGATTTCGTTAGCGAGTTTGATGGCCATGGTTTTGCCGGAACGCGATCGCGCAAACTGAGTTAACCAGCGTAAAGCTAGGGTTGTACCGCGATGCGATCGCACTTCCATCGGTACTTGATAAGTTGCTCCCCCTACCCGACGGGCTTTGACTTCAACCAAGGGGGTAATATTGCGAATCGCTTGTTCAAAGGTTTCGAGGGGTTCGTTCCCCGTGCGTTCTTCGACGATTTTTAACGCATCGTAAACAATGCGAGATGCTACTGATTTTTTACCATCGCGCATAATCCGCCGGACAGTCATGCTAATCAAACGGCTGTTATACACAGAATCAGGAGGGACGGGGCGTTTTTGAATAACCGCGCGACGAGACATGGTTAATTTAATCCTCTCTATCTAGTAGTTTGTTGTTGGAAGTAAGTCAGAGATTGCCAAGCTGACTTGAGGGTTTTGATGGGTTTTGGCCAGTTTGGGGATTGATAGCCCAGTACATCGAACTAGGGCGATCGCGTATTACTCTTTAGGACGCTTCGTACCGTACTTAGAACGCCCTTGA
Organism: Jaaginema sp. PMC 1080.18; assembly: GCA_035968055.1. Taxonomy (GTDB): domain Bacteria; phylum Cyanobacteriota; class Cyanobacteriia; order Cyanobacteriales; family Spirulinaceae; genus Jaaginema. The sequence goes on from JAWQFT010000019.1 coordinate 45,994, forward strand.
CGGCGGTCTTTTACCCCTTGGGTATCTAAGGTACCGCGCACGATGTGATAGCGAACCCCAGGCAAATCTTTAACCCGACCACCCCGAATCAAAACAACGGAGTGTTCTTGTAAGTTGTGACCGATTCCGGGAATATAAGCTGTTACCTCAAAACCAGAAGTCAAGCGCACCCGTGCTACTTTCCGTAAAGCAGAGTTGGGCTTTTTCGGCGTTGTTGTGTAGACTCTGGTACAAACGCCGCGCCGTTGGGGACATTCTTTTAAAGCTGGAGATTTAGTTTTCTTTTTGGCTTTCGATCGTTCTGAGCGAATCAGTTGTTGAATGGTTGGCATGAGTTGCTAGTTTTGCCTGGTCTTGTGGACGAACAATAAAATGATGTGACAGCCTACTAATATATCAACTCTAGGTCACTTTCGTCAATCTCGGTTGCCTAATCCCTCAGTTGGGCGATCGCCCTTACGAAGCCAGACTAAAAGACTGACCGCAACTACAACTGTTCGCAGCATTGGGATTATGAAAGCGAAATCCCCCTCCCATTAAATCTTCTGAATAATCTAACTTCAGACCGGAGAGGGTAGCTTCTAGAGCGGCATCGATCGCGATCGCGACTCCTTGACTTTCGTATTGGCGATCGCGACTTTCAGGATGCTCAATTAAATCCAGAATATAGTACAAATCCGAACAGCCCCCAGATGCCACAGTAATGCGGAGATAACTGTTCGGATGAGAATTAACTTGTTGTAAACGTTTAATTTCTGTAGCGGCAGCCGTACTCAAGTGAATCATACCCTTCAAAAAAAGCAAAATTGAGTCAAGTTGTTTAAACTCATCCCCCATTTTTAGGGAAGTTTGTCGGCAACAACTTGTCATTCTTCACTATTAGTTTAGCCGCGAGCGTAGTCATCTTGAAAGCGGATAATATCGTCTTCTCCTAAATATTCCCCATTTTGCACTTCAATCAAAACCAAATTGATCACGCCGGGATTTTCCAAACGGTGGGGCGTACACTGAGGTACATAAGTTGATTGATTGCTGCCTAAAATTTCTTCATTCTCGCCACAAATTACCTTTGCCGTTCCCGACACCACAATCCAATGTTCGCTGCGGTGGTGGTGCATTTGTAAACTCAAGCGGTGACCTGGTTTGACTTCAATTCGTTTAATTTTATAACCGCGGCCTTCTTCGAGTACCGTATAAGTTCCCCAAGGGCGAGAATCAGAAATCGGTAACTGCTTCTCCGAGTTAGCAGAATTCGCCAGGGAAAAAGCCGTAACTTTAGCGTCTTCTTGAAGTTGAACCATGAATCTTTGCCTCTAACAAAACAAGCTCTAAATTAAATGTGGGTTTGTTTTACTCAGACCATCGTTTAGGGCTACAACAGCCAAGCTTTTGAACCTACTCTACGCTCAAGATAACAAATGAACTTAGCTACGGTCATCGGTCAACCCTGGAATTGTCGCAATTTATAACAAGTCTTCAAGGTGTTGGTGAAATTCTTTATTGAAGCTTTAATTTGGGGCAGTAGGGATTGGGCAGTGGGCATTGGTTTTTGGGCAGTCGGGGGAGATTAGGCAGTAGGGATTGGGCAGTCGGCAATCGGCAATCGGCAATCGGGGGGGAGAAGAACAAAGATCATCGCCGTAGCAGATATAAACCGATGCCGTTGTGGACGCGGGCTGCGGTGTTGGGGGGGCGATTGATTAACTGACCGCCGAGATAAAGTGAAGTGGAACTGCCTCCGTCGAGATTGAGGGCATCCACCATACCGAGACTGCGAACAATTTGAGCGGTTTCGGCAAGGGTAGGGCCGCGGCCGCCTTCGCGATTGTGGATGGCGAGGATTAAAATAGTACCGCGATCGCTCCGGGCTATGACACTCCGGGGGGCAGCTTGATTGACAAAAGCAGCGCTAAACTTTTCGCTCTCTGCATCGAGGACAATTTGGCGATTTTGCAGCAACATCGGCCCTGCACCCATAATGTGGGGATAGTTGGCGAAGTTTTCTGGGAGAGTGCGGCTTTCGATTTGGATTTGCGTCCCGACGGCTAGCCAATTGGCGGGGGTGCTATTGGCGCGAATGGTGAGGAGTTGACCATCGGGGGGAATGGGAAAGCGGGTACTATTGGCTGCACCGCCGGGATATTGTTCGATGACTTGGTTGCCCCGAACCATAATAATAATTTCGTTGTCGGTGAGGGGGGTATAAGTCGTTCCCCAGGCGGAGGTGTAGCGAGAAACTCCAGCTTGGACGTAACCGCTATTGAGATAAAGTACGGGGATGCGTTGTTGAGTGTTGGTTGTGAGGGTTTCTTGGAGGTAGAGACGGGCGAAGTCGTAGTTGCCTTGGTCGTCCCAGGCGATCGCGCCGCGATTGAGAATTGGCCCTGAATACCACTGATTATCGCGTCGCACCGCACCGAGGGGAAGTTGGGTGTTGCGATTGAAGAAGCCGCCGTTAATGGCTGCTGCGGCTTGCCAACGGTTGGCCATAGAATCTAGGCGCTCAATGCCCATCATGGCGTTAGGATTCGTCCAAATGGGGCGTAGGGCGAGGTTGGCTTGTCGGGGATTGAGTTCGAGGGCAAAGACGGGAAAGCGATCGCCTCCTAAATTTACCCATTGTTGTCGCCATAATACTCCCGGTGTCCATTGGATATTACGCTCGACAAAGGTTGAAGCGGGGGTGTCGCTGGCTTGCACAATCAAGCGCGGGGGATTTTGGGCTTCGCTCACTTGTAGTTTTTGCTCGGAGGGGAGTTGGAAGGTTAAATGGGCTTCTTGATTTTGGGTAGTTACCGCCGTTAAAGCAAAGGGGAGGGGTTCGTTGGGGGCTTGTTTCTTATACACATCTGACGCTGCCGACGATAAGGCGCCTTCC
>JAWQFT010000020.1:0-48332 GCA_035968055.1 Jaaginema sp. PMC 1080.18
TCTAAAATGAGATTGGGATCGACCGTATTTTGACTTAAATCCAAATCTCCCAAAAGTGGCTCTTGCAGGGATTTGTTGCCGGTCTTAGTTACTTTTTGCTCTACACTCTCTTTTTCGCCCGGAGAAAGGCTTTCTGCGGCGGCTGGAGCAAGATTGAGACTGCCAACGAGAGCATTAAATACAACCAAACTCATCAGAGAAATCCGAAAATTAGCCATCCTGACCCGACTCCGATTCTTGTAGTACATTATCCAGTAGCGATTGTTGTACCGTTTTCCCCAACTCAATCATCTCCGTTTCGACATCAGCCACATCAGCGAGGGGATCGATGGGGATTTGCAGATTTACCGCAATCCAGGGTAAACGGCGATCGCGGAGTTGCGCTCTTTGGTCAGCGAGAAACCAATCCACCGGAGCCGGACTACCGCCCGTTTCCCAACTATACCACTGCATCACTGCATAAGCTTGGCGATCGGTAAAAGCCTGAAAGAGATTGGCTTTGATATTGCTCGCGTTTACCGTAAAATTGACCGTCGTGCGATCGCGAGTGTTGGTAAAATAATTCCTCAAATCCACCCAATCCACTTCCGGTTGACTTTTGTTATCTTTTTGGGGACGCAGTAACAGTAAAGCGATTTGCTCATCTTTGACCAAACTTTGCAACAACCAAGGATGACCCCCGATATTTCTGGCTTCTTGTTTCCGTATCGTCCAACCCGGCAGTTTTAAGCCCGTTTCCGGCAGTTCTCGCAAAGCTTTAATATTTTGTACGGGAATCGGTTGCGTACCCACACCGCGTCCTTGGAGATAATTGGGAATAGCCGCAAATAAAACCAAAAGCAAAAGTATAATGGCGATCGCCAACTTACTGGCAACAGCTAAAGAAAGTCGGCGTTTGGGTGGATTTAGCGGCTTTACGGAATCTAATTCACTACTCATCGCTGGCAATATCTTCTTCTACAACTGGATTTGTTGTCTCAATTGGGATAGGTTCTGGATCGAAATATTCAATAACTTTGAGTAAAACGATAATCAAGCCTAACATTAATGTCGAATAAACATCGCCTCCCCAACCTTCGTGTAACCAAGCAAACATCCCATCCTGTCCCGTTCCGTGAAAGAAAGTCAACAGGGTATTGCGGACAATATTCGCCAGAATACTAATAATTGCTGCACCCACTACCAAGGTTATACTTTTCGAGCGCGATTCGTTTGCCCCCGTCCAATATAACAGTAATAGTGCCACATAAATACTCGTGAAAAGCATTTTCAAACCCGCACAATAAGGGGCAACTTCCACTAAGCGTCCCCCGACGGTTAAGTAAATTCCTTCCACTTGTACCGGGATACCAAAAATAACTAAAATTAGTCCAGCCGCTCCCGCAATAAAAGCTTGCAGAGGTAAAGTAAAAGGAGCGATTAAATAAGGAATTGCATTGGGAGTTGCCAACCACATAAAAATTAAAGGATAAGCTTGCAATTTTAACCCCGGTATTCCCTTCAAGGTTAAACAAATTCCCGTCAGAGCGATCGCGAAAGATAAATTCACCAACTCCGGCGTTTGCGTCCAGTAAAATACCGCCGCAATTGCCAATAATCCTAATCCTACCGGATGAACGCGATCGCGCAACCTCGCCCATTTTTGACGTTGCGACCAAATAATATAAACTGCTAAAGGCAAACCAATCAAACCGTGACTAAAGTATTCGTGTTCGATACTAATACTTTTATTAACCCAACCATCCACCCAATAAATTAATAAGGGAAGATATAACACGGTGAATAATATCCCAATAATCCAATTAAGGCGATCGCGTCCGAATAATTCTGGTAACTTTTCTTGTAGCTGCATATTTTTTATTGGTTTCTATTAAAGGCTTTTGCCCTTATTTTTATTACGAAAGTCTCAAAGAAGGTGGGAGGGTTCAATTTATTGATTCTCTCCAACAGGATCGGCCAGGGACGATTTTTCTACACTTTCATCAATTCTTTTTCTGGGGCAAAATCCCACTCCCCCCCCCACTGTACCTACTGCCCCTTAATCACTGTTAACTAATGTTCACCTTGTGGCTTCATTGACGACAATTGACCCACCAATAAACGCGATCGCGCCCCAACCCACAATCGCCGGGATGGTAGTCTGGGGAGAGGGAATCTGAGACTTAGAAAGCATACAGGCTTGGGAAGCTGGAGGAGGAGAAAGTAGCAGACAACTGGCAGTAGCGGCGATCGCGACACTACTTTTCATCAACAATTGTGCTTTCATGATTTTTGAGGATAATAGCGAATAAATTGATTTTAGATCGCCTTGTCGAGGGCGTGCCACTACATGGATCCCTTCGGGATCGCATTTTTAGCTACAACCTGGCTTTATGAACAAGAAATCAAAACGCCGTCCCCTGCGTCAAGCGATTCGTTTAGGTCGTTTTAAAATATTACAAAAAAATATCGATAGGTTTCATTGGGATGACCTTTATCATCATCTCTTTACGATGCCTTTGCCCCAATTATTCGGCTTAATTACCTTAGCTTTTTTACTGATAAATATGATATTTGCCGGGGCGTATTTATTAGGAGGAGATTGCATCGAAAATGCCCAGCCCGGATCGTTTAGCGATGCCTTTTTCTTTAGCGTGCAAACCCTGGCAACGATTGGCTATGGGGCGATGTATCCCCGCACCGCTTATGCCAATACCTTAGTCGTGATTGAAGTCTTTTTAGGCTTATTGGGAGTTGCCATTGCCACCGGGTTAATGTTTTCGCGTTTCTCGCAACCAACCGCGAGAGTTTTATTTAGTAGAATTGCCGTAATTTGTCCTTATAATAAAGTGCCAACTTTGATGTTTCGGGCAGCCAATCAAAGAAGTAACTTAATAGTCGAAGCAGAAGTAAAAGTCAGTTTATTAATGCCCGAAATTACTCCCGAAGGTCATACAATTCGCCGTTTACAAGACTTAAAACTAGCGCGATCGCGGAATCCCTTATTCATTCTCAGTTGGCTCGTTATGCACCCCATTGACGAAAACAGCCCTCTTTACCATCATACCGCTACAACTTTACAAGAAAAAGGGGCGCAACTCATCATCACATTAAACGGCTTAGACGAAACCGTAATGCAGACCCTCCATGCCCGTCAAATTTATTTAGCCTCAGAAATTCTCTGGGACTACAAATTCGTTGATGTCGTGACCAGTTATGACAATGGCGATCGCGCCATCGACTATACTCACTTTCATAATGTCGTGCCGTTTGAGAACCCATAAGCTAAGGTAGTAGGAACTAGCGCTACAACTACGAGACTTGTGGTAATGAAAAAGCTCTTATTACTAAGCCTATTTATCGTCGGTCTGGCTTTCGCTTTATTTAACTTTAAAGGATTAGCCGCCCAAGGCGATTTTGAATCAATTGTGTTGGATTTCCGCGAAGACATCCCCCCTGCGGAAATTCAGCGAGAATTAAATCATCTCGCGCAAGATTTCAACCTCTCCCCGCACCTCAACAGTGAATTTTCCAGTAAAGATAATATTTACATTGTTTCAGGAGACAAAAACACCCTCCAAACCCTCAAAAAAGCGGGTCTAACCGAAGAAACCGAGTATATCGAACCCAACTATCTCTATCACGCCTTCAAAGCCCCCAACGACCCCGAATACAGCAAGCAGTGGAACTTGCACAACATCAACATCGAAGCCGCTTGGGAAGAAACCAAAGGCAACGGCATTACCGTCGCGGTGATTGATACCGGAGTCACCCCCGTCCCAGATTTAAAACAAACTAAGTTCGTCAAAGGGTATGATTTTGTAAGCGATCGCATCGAAGCCTACGACGACAACGGCCATGGAACTCATGTCGCTGGTACAATCGCCCAATCCACCGACAACAACTACGGCGTTGCAGGCATTGCCTACGAAGCCAAAATCATGCCCCTGAAAGTCCTTTCCGGTTCAGGAGGCGGAACCGTCGCCGATATTGCCGAAGCCATCCGCTACGCCGCAGATAATGACGCTGACGTAATCAACCTCAGCTTAGGGGGCGCAGGGGAAAGTAAAATCATGCAAGAAGCCGTCGATTATGCCTACGATAAAGGCGTAGTCGTCATCGCCGCCGCCGGAAACGAAAACCGCAACTCCGCCTCCTATCCCGCCCGCTATCCCCACGTTATCAGCGTCGCCGCCCTCGATGCCGCCAACAACAAAGCCCCCTACTCCAACTTTGGGGCAGGAGTCGATATTGCCGCCCCAGGAGGCAGCGAAACCGGTAAAATCCTGCAAAACACCATCGACCCCGAAAACGGCAAAGCAGTCTTCCTCGGCTTCCAAGGAACAAGTATGGCAGCCCCCCACGTTGCCGGAGTTGCCGCCCTTATCAAAGCCGCAGGCATCAAAGAACCCGAAGCCGTCCTCAACATTCTCAAAGAATCCTCCCGCAAAGTCGAACAAGACCCCCTCAACCACTTTGGCGCAGGTCAATTAGACGCAGGAACGGCAGTTAAACTCGCCATGCAGGGTCAAATCAGCTTCAAAGACTTTTTCCGGTGGTTGCGGGAAAATGGCTACCTCAATCCTCGTTTTTGGATTGATGGCGGTACGATTGCCCTCTTGCCGAAAGTGGCAATGGTCTTGGGTTCGTATCTCCTCGCTTGGTTTTTACGGGCGTATTTCCCCTTCGCTTGGAGTTGGTCGCTGACTTCCGGTTTAGTCGCAGGCAGTTCCGGTTTATTCTTCCTACGCGGCTTCTACATCTTCGACTTACCCCAATGGCCGTTTCGCGTCGCCGGAAGTTCCATTCCCGAACTCGGTAACGCCATCCAAGGTACATCTAGCCTCAACCCCGTTTTCGCCAGTGTCGCCATTCCCGCCTTACTCATTGTGGCGTTCCTCGGTCATAAATCCTGGAAATGGTTTGCCATTGGTACGAGTTTGGGCGTTGCCTCCTGTTTAGCTGTCAACGCCGTTATTTCCCCGCAACTCTGGGGTTTGGGTGATGGTATTTGGGCGCGGGGCTTCTTAGTCTTGAATGCTGTTCTTTGCTTTGCCTTAGCCCACCTCGCTTCTCAAGGAGAAAACCAAACCGCATGAAAATCTCAGGAACAATCGAACGCAAAGGCATGGGGGCAGGAACTTGGGCGTTAGTTGCCGATTCTGGCGATACCTACGAACTCAAAGATGCCCCCGAAGGGTTACGCCAATCCGGGCTAAAAGTCGCGGTAGAAGGTCAAATTCGCGAGGATGTGATGACTTTTGCCATGATTGGCCCGGTGTTGCAAGTATCCTCGTATGAGGAATTGTAATTCGCCCTTTGAATAGTGTTATAGAACCCCGGTTTCTAAGACGGTATCCTCAATCTAAAAAACCGGGGTTCTGAATATTTACAAAATCGACTAAGCATAAAGTAATCTTCCTTTCGGAACGGGAATTTCACGACCTAATAGTTGCGCTGTTTCTATCCACTCTTGGATAATGATTTCAGCCTGAGTTACTGCTTCTACATAAGTTTGACCATCTGCCATGCAGCCAGGCAATTCAGGGACTTCCACAATAAAAGCTTGGTCTGATTCACTCCAATAGATAATCAATTCATATTTCACTGACATCGCTATCTCCTAACCTATATTTTAAAATCAGATTTCTAACCTGCTTAATTTGATAACTTTTGGCTTCGCTACCCTTCGGCTGAATATTGATAATTTCTTCTACATTGTCTTTTGTAAAAATGTAGTGGTCGCCTTTTACTCGTTCGTCAAAACCCAACCGCTTGAGGAGTTGGCGTAATTCATCAAACTTAATGCTCTTGTCTGAAGTTCCCGTCAGAATCTTTTGTAGCAGCTTTTCATACTTACCCATTACCTACCCCAACATCATTCTTTGAGACATATTTCAGCTATTTCTTGAATATTTTATCTGTAGACAGTTTGAGGTTGGGAAAAAGGGAAGATTGGAGGTAATCTCCTCGACGTAACATGACCTTTTGGTATTCATTATCGACCAAATTACAGACTGTTACTGTGGGTTGTTTGGGGCTACCAATAAAGTATTTCCCACCAAGCCCTAAATAATCTACAATCCAGTATTCCGGTATCTTCAAAGCTTCGTAGTCTTCGTATTTACGAGCATAATCATTCTGCCAATTTGTACTCACCACTTCCACCACAAGCTTAATCGTTGTACCCAAAGTTATAACGGGTTCTCTTGTCCAAAGGGGTTCGTTCACCAGTTCTCTTTCATCAAGGACAACTATATCGGGTCTGAAAGCGTTGAATGTGCCTAAAGGCTGAATTAAGCAACGCTGTGGGATAAAATAAGGTGCATCGAGGCGGTCTATTTCTGCATTAAGCTTGCGGCACATCCAAGCAGCGATTTGTTCGTGTAAACCTGTTGGTTCCATATCAATGAGTTCCCCGTCAATCAATTCGTAGCGTTGATTGTCTCCATACTGAGCGATAAATTCTTCGGGATTGATAAGTGCTTGGGCTGCTGAGAGAACCATCGTTGCCACTCCTAAGAGAATTTTAGTCTATTTTAACGCCAGCCCCAAATCAACCAAAACTTTTGGTAAAGAACAAAAAACCCGTAAATTATGGGGAAAACGTTTTCTACCATAAAGTAAGGAAACATTCAGGGCAAAGATTTAATCTAATAGAAGTGTATTCAGCTAACCCTCGCCCCTTCATAATGGGAGTGTTGGTTAACGTGCGGGTTTGGTGTTTCGGTTTTTCCCTTTTCTTTCTATGTTTCAGGACTTTCAACTCTCTGTAACGCCCATTGATGATAATCGCTACTTGCTGCGAACGGAAAATGTTCCAGTGGGAATTCCCTTGGCTGAAGTGCAGGTGGAGTGGGATGTGGAGGATTGGCTGCGTCAAGCTCGGCAGTTACTCGACGACCCTTTAATGGTATTATTTCAGGGCGATCGCGCTACAGAACCGACTATTATCCCTGCGTTAACGCCAGAACAAGATGCCAGTTTTCCGGCTTCTCATCCGTTACGCTTGCTGGGTCAACGTCTCTACAGTGCTTTGTTTACCGGGTTGCTGCGCGATAGTTGGGTGGGTTCTCAATGTGTAGCCCACAACAAGAAAGAGGTACTGCGCTTACAGTTGGGGTTGAAGGGGGATTTATTGCATCGCGTTCCTTGGGAAATTTTACATCCAGAGGGGACGAGTGCTTGCGGGCGATTTTTGGCAACGAATAACGAAATTGCCTTTTCTCGGTACTATATTCCCGATGGAATGCGACGAAATTACGATTTCTCTTGGTTACAAATCCCCACAAAAACCAAGCCTATTCGTATTTTAATGGCGATCGCGGGACCAAATGACCAAGAAACTCTGGATTTGCAACAAGAAGCCGAAATCTTGCGAGAAGAACTCCGCCCAAAATCGCCAGGAGAAGCCCCCAAAATCGATTTACAGGTTTTGTCTCAACCGGGACGAGATGAACTGACTCAAGCCCTCGAAAGAGGTCACTACGATGTCTTTCACTACGCGGGTCATAGTCAGTTGGGGGACGCAGGAGGTAATATTTATCTTGTGAGTCCGGTTACGACCTTGACTGAAACTTTAGCCGGGGAAGATTTAGGCGGTTTATTGGCGAATAATGGCGTAAAATTGGCAGTTTTCAATTCTTGTCGCAGTGCGGATACGGCTTGGAGTCAACCCCACACTGAAAGAAGTCTAGCCCGGACTTTAGCCCATTGCGGCATTCCTTCGGTGTTGGCTATGGCTGAAGAAATCCCTGACGAAGCAGCGTTACGATTTGCTCGCTTATTTTATCGCAATCTTGAGGCAGGTTATCCGATTGACCTCAGTTTAAACCGCGCTCGGCAATGCTTAATTTCTACTTTTGATTCGCGACAGTTGTATTGGGCGTTACCCGTTCTCTATTTACATGAAAAATTTAGCGGTTTTTTAACTCGTCCTACCCAAGAAATAGATTTATCTGAGGATATTTTAAAAGCAATTGATGAGGATATTCCTTTAAGTGTTTTGGGGGGCGATCGCCTTCTCGATGATTTAAGCGATGTCGGGGAAGAAGACGATCCCTATCTCATGGATTCGGCAGAGTTTCGGGCAATGTCAGCCGAGAGTTTGGTGACAGACGACGATGCAGAAGATATGGTACAGTCGCTGTTTAGCGATTTAGAAAACGCTAACTCCGAGGAGAAAGACCCAGAGGACGATGCTGCCGATATTGTGGGGGCAATGTTTAGCGATCTCAGCAATACAGAAAGTGAGACTGAATCGACGACAGAAATTCAAGAAAGTGAGTCTCTTAATTCTGATTTATCAGATACTAAATCGTCGAAACGCCGTTGGTGGCCTTGGATTGTTGGGGGAATGGGAACGATCGCGATCGCGTCTTTGGGCTTATTTTACCATCTCTCTTCTGAAGTTTCTCCTCCTCTCGAAACGCGATCGCTTACCGCAACAACCCCTAGCAGTCCCGACAGCGACGAACTCAGCAAAGTTAATACCGAAAACCTCACCAGTATTGCCATCGAACAACTGAATCGTGGTAATCTGGAGGAGGGCGATCGCGCTGTCACCGAACTCCTCGATCGCAATACCCTTCCCCTCGCAGACGCAGCCCTAAAAGCCGTTCCCCCCGAACAACAAGACCAAGCCAATATCTTATTCCTCAAAGGACGTTTAGCCTGGCAATCTCTACTCAATGGCAGTAAAGATTATAGCCTGGATGATGCCCGTCGCTATTGGGAACAAGCCGTCGAAAAAGCCCCCGCAAACATTGAGTATCACAACGCTTTGGGCTTTGCGTATTACGAGGAAAAAGATTACAATCGCGCTAATCAAGCTTGGTCAGAAGCCCTCGAACTGGGACAGCAACAACTCGTTTCCACCGAAACTCAGGAAAACGACCCTTTATTAACCACTTATGCCGGACTCGCGATCGCCCTCAGTCAAATGGCCTCCGACGACGATCAAACCGATACTACCCAAAAAACCTTAATTAATAAAGCCATCAAACTCCGTCAATTAGTTCTCACAGAAGCCCCTGTGAAATTTCAAACCGAAAGCCTCAGTCAAAATTGGTTATGGTCGGAACAAGCGATTCAAGACTGGCAAGACGCAATTAACTTAACCGAATAAAATCATCCCCTCTCCTGGCATTTTCAACAACCCTCTGTCCGTGCTACCTTGAGACGAACTTACTACATATTGAGAATTTAAAACCATGAGATTACTATTAAAAATTGCCTCAACTCTGGCTTTTTTTGGACTTTCGGCCAGTGTCGCGGTCGCCCACGAATTGATCCTCAAACCCGAAACCACCAACACCACCCCTGGAAATCTCCTGGAATTTGCCATTCTCTCAACCCATCGCTTCATGGAAGCCGAAGAATTAGAGAATATAGAGTTAGTAGAAAGCGCCATTTTCCAAAACGGCGAACAGCAAAATATTAACCTCCAAACCAATCTTGAAAATAACCAAATTGAAGGCAATATTACCCTCAATAATAACCGCCCCGCTTACTTATTAGCACATCGTCTGGGGGCAATTTGGTCAATGACAACTGAAGGCATGAAAGAAGGCACAAAAGCCACCTTAGAACAAGAAGTTTTGTGGAGTGGGAAATACGAAAAATTTGCCAAAACCCTCATTAATGCCTCTCCAAACGACGAAACCTACAATACCCCCGTCAATCAACTCCTCGAAATTATCCCCCTGAGAAATCCTGCCACCGTCCCATTTGGAGACGACTTACCCGTTCAAATTCTTTACAAAGGAGAACCCCTTGCAACCTCCGTTTTCGCCACCTATGATGGTTTTACCGAAACTCCTGTAAGCTATGCTTACTATACCGAAACCAACGCCGATGGCATTGCTCAAATTCGCCTTACCGTTCCTGGTTTGTGGATGGTACGGGTACAGCATACCGAAATGGTAGAAAATGCAGATTACGATCGCCATATTACCCGTTCGGTTCTCAGCTTTGAAGTTAATTAGGAAAAGTTTTAAAACTCTCTTATACCATGAAAGAAAAAAGCGATTTAGTGGCAAATTACGGGAGGGATAGAAATGGTACAAGAATTAAGCGAGTTACGCAGCAGTATTGAAGAAGGACGCTATCAAGATGCCTTAGATATTATCGATGAACTCGAAGACATGAGTAAAGCGTCAATTTTACGCAATATCGACTCTTATTTAGTCAGAATTTTTATTCATTTAATTAAAAATCAAATTGAAAATCGCTTAACCAAATCTTGGGCTGTATCAATTATTGATTCAATTCGCCAAATTAAAAAGCTAAATCTAAAAGGCAATCAAAAGTCTTATTACATTAAACAGAATGAATGGCAATCTTATCTCGAAGAAGCTTTAGCTGCTGCCATTCCTCCGGCAAGTTTAGAAGTTTTAGAAGGTCAATTAAAATCTTCACAAATTAAAGCCAGAATCGACAAAGACGCTTTATTAAATGTTGCTGAAAATTTACTAACATTAACTTATTCCTATTCTTCCCTCGATTTACCCGATGCTATTAATACTGAACTAGCCAATCTCCCAGGAGGAGAAGCATACTTTTAGAATTTATTGTTTCATATTGGGAAATATTTTGAGGGAGAAGAAGGTAAACTTCTTTAAAAATCTCAAGCGGTTCGCGTTTGCTGTATTTCTGGGTGAATCAAGGTTTCGAGATTTGACAATGAGTGAATTATGAGATAGAGGTGCTTAATTCACGATTTTCCTGGCTTCCCGATGCTTTCCGAAGACCCAAGGGTGATTGAAACCCGGACAAAGGGATAAAAGGGAACAATTAATCTTATAATGTAATGCAAATTGATCGTTGAACTATGAAGTCGTAAAGCGCGATCGCGTTTTCGGGAATGCCCTCCTTATTGGCTAAAATTTGGCGCACCGTGAAAAAGTTTTTACAGCAATTCCTTTCGTCTCTCGACAATCCCACAACATCAGACCGTAAAGAAGCACCAAAGCCTTATCGTCCCCTCAGCGACGAGGATTACGAGTATTTGTGGATGCAGTTGTTGGAGGGAGTTGCCAATGGTTGGCAACCCGGACGCATTCAGCGCTTTTTTGAGACCTTGGGCGATCGCGGCCATCGGGATGCTTGGTTGGCTTGGTTGGAACGCTACGAAGCGAAGTTGTTAGCCAGTCCCAGTCAAGATTCTGTTTTGGCTCGGCGTTTGGTGAAGTTAGGAGAACATACTCAGGCACTCCCCGAACAATCTTCAGCCCGACGGGTGGGTCAAACCGCAGCCCGTTTGGGTAAGGTGTTGTTAACTCCTAGAACTCAACCCCAGCAAGAGATTTGGGAGTATGATGGCCCGGATGCCGTGACGTTAAACTCCGAGCCTGTTACCCCGGTTAGTGAGAGGGAAGTGCCAGAGGAATATGTGGTTGAGGCGGAAGAAAAGGCTGTGTCTGAGGCTGCACCCGCTCTACCTCCTCCTCCTGGGGCAGAAAATGACCAACAAACGCTGCCTGAAGCGGAAATTCCCCAATTAGTGGTGGAAAACGCTCCCGATCCCGAAGCTTGGTTTAATCGGGGGGTACAGTTTTACGAAGCGGAAGACTACGAACAGGCAATTCGCTATTGGGATAAGGCGATCGCCCTGAAGTCGGATTATTACCAGGCTTGGAGTAATCGCGGTTTGGCTTTGAAGAATTTGGGGGCTTGGACAGAAGCTCTGGAAAATTACGAAAAAGCTTTGGAAATAAATTCGAGCTACACGAAAGCATGGTACAATCGGGGCATCGCCCTGGATGTTTTAAGGCGCTACGATGACGCAATTACGTCGTTCGATCGAGTGCTGGCCCAAGACGGCGATGATTTTCGTGCCTGGTTTCATCGCGGCAACACTTTACAGCAGTGCCAAAGGTACGAAGAAGCGATCGCATCCTACGACGAAGCCTTGAACCGACAAGGGGAGTTAGAACGAGCTTGGTACGAGCGGGGCAATGCCTTTTTGCACCTCAATAATCCCGAAAATGCGATCGCGTCCTATGATAAGGCGATCGCCCTGACTGCTGAGGATTCAGAGATTTGGTACAGTCGCGGTCAAGCCCTGGTTATAGCAGATAAAAAAGAGGAGGCGATCGCGTCTTATGACCGGGCTTTGCAACTCAAACCCGACGCTTGGCATATCTGGATCGGGCGCAGTATCGCAGTCAAAAAATCGCAAAATCCCGACTTATTGCTCACTTCCTTGAGTCCGGTAGCGCAAAAGCATCCCGAACTGAATCAACGAGGGGAAACGGGCGAAATTGCTTCTTTAGAAGTCGGTTTACATTACTTACTGCCCGAAACTCATCCCGAAGGCTGGGGAAGGTTACATTGGCGTATTGGTCAGATTCAGTATCATCAAGGTTGGCAAAATTCCCAGCCCTTTGCCTTATGGCGCGAAGCCACCAGTCGCTACCAAGAAGCCCTCAAAGCTGTCATTCCGGCGACATTTCCCGTGTTGTATTTAGCCATTTTGCAAGACTTGGTTGAAGTGCAAATTGGCTTAGAAGAAAGCAGTTTAGCCACCCAACTGCATCAACGGGGCTTACAGCAATTTCATAACTTCCTCGTCGATCCTCAACGCCCTGAAACCCAGAAAGAGCAACTCCAACAGCAATTAACTCGTTTTGAAGATTTGAGCGTCCCGATTCAGATTCAAGCCGGTTCTTTGACAGATGCCTTAGAAACCAGTTCGGCAGCAGGGATGTGGACGCAACTGCAAAACCACCTCGATCCCACCACTGCGGTTGTTTATTGGCATCAAAGTCCAGCCGCTTTAACCACCTTTATCATCTTACCCGATACGGCTGAACCCATTGTGCTGCATCGTCCGGCAAATGTCGTGGCTAAAGTGGTTTTGACTCCCTTAGTCCGGGCAAAAATTCGGGCTTGCCAAGGAGATTCGCAGCAGTTGAATAGTTACCTGCTAGAATTGCTGAATCTCAAGGGCGATCGCGATACCCCCCTACTTTCTCCCCCCGTCGATCGCTGTCCTCCCGATTTACAACGCCTGCATCGCTTCCAAGAATGGCAGCAAGCCTGGCAGCATTTGGGGGTGTCTTCTACAGAATGGCGGCGTAAATTGCCGGAATTACTCCACCAACTGGGAAATATCCTCGATATTACCGCCATATTAGGCGAATTGAACGAATATTCTCAAAAAATTCCTTACCTTTCTCTGCAAAATCTGATCCTTGTCCCTCCCCCAGAAATGGGACAACTGCCCCTAGCTGCCCTATTTCATCTAGGTTTAACCCCACACGCAGACTTAGACATAACCATCAGCACTTTGCCCCATCTCCAAGCCGTAACTTGGGGCGAAAATCAAGCATTTAACCCGCAAAAAGCCCTCTACCTCACTGATACCGATGAAAGCGAGTTATTCCAAGCCCTCAAAACCCCATTAGACCCCATACAGCAGCAAATCATTGAAAACGCCGACGCAGGAATGGCAGCCTTAGGGACAGATAACAACATTATCTATCTCGAAAATGTGCAAATCAATTCCCAAGGAATTGCGGTGGGCGATCGCCTCCTCGGAACTTGGCAACAACTCGAAAACTTCTCTTTTTCGGGGACACCCGCGATCGCCCTCGATCTTGCCCAAATAGATGATACCGCAACCCGACTCATTGCCCTATGGTTGCGTCAGGGTGCAGTTTGTATCCTCTACCCTCATTGGCGAGTCGAATCCATTGCCCGGACATTACTCCTGTTAGAATTTTATCGCCAGTTATCCGCCTCAAACTCCCCTCAAAACGCCCTCAAACAAGCTCAAACCTGGCTACAAACTGCCACCTATCGAGAGTTACAGCAATGGTGTCAAGCCCAAGATAACGACGCTTTGGACAACTATATCCAAGAGTTAGCCAACACCCCCGATAAGCTAGAATCCTCTCAACCTCCCTATGCAAATCCTTATTACTGGGCAGGTTGGCAAATTAGCAGTCGTCTACTTTCTGACCCAAAATAATGGGTCTCAAGCTTCACCTTTTCTGTAGTGCCGTAACCCACCGTTTAAAGTATTTCGGTGCGTTACTTAATTCACACTTTTAGCTGTGTCACGCCACTACTATCTATTCCCAAAAAATAAGCCCATCTCCCGTGGGAGAGGGGTTGGGGTGAGGGCTGCTGACAAGCTGAATGCCCTAACGACAAAACGTACTACCGCATAACTCTTGACAACTCCCCAGACTAAAGTCACGGGAATTCTCGTTTCTTTCAGGTTGCCTCTAGGCTAGACTCACAATCAACGAATGCTTAGACATTCTCGAAGTTATCCCCGCGCTAGACCGACTCAACGAGCGTTTTATTTCTTGGTTGCTACTCCAAGATACGATCTGCCCGACCGCTTTCATTTTGTACCGCCCACATTACTGGTTACGGATACCAAATTATTATAGCAAAAAGCCGTCCTCTAAGGACGGCTTCGTGCTAAACTGTCAACTAAGTACGGCCCTCGCAGATCGGAACAATGCTCGTAGAGGGTAAAGAGATCGGGGCTAATACTTCGGTATCAGCTAGACTCTCCCGATGAAGCGAGAATCCCCGCGACTTCAGTCCGGGGAGTTGTCAAATTTCCTTTCAGTAATCGGCAAGTCACAGCCAAAACCTGTTGACTGATAACGGCTGAGTGCTGACTGACTTTGTGGGGGTGGAAAGATCGCTGAAACCCGCATTCTCTCGTTGACCCCCACCAAGCCCAGTGACCGTAAGGGTTTCGGGCTTTGGATACCCTTCGTTATTGCTAATATGTCTCAATAATTTCGGGGTTTCCTAGACCCCCACCAAATCGACGGCTGAAACCCGCACTATGACTGGGCTAATTTTAGACCCCCTTTTCCAACTCTTACCCCGCAAGGGGACGGAAACCCTCAGGCTGAGGCGTTTGAGCTGGTGTAGGTTGCTTTTCCAACTCTTACCCCGCAAGGGGACGGAAACTGACGCGAAGTAAGGTAGTAGCCATGGTATTTTTCCCTACTTTTCCAACTCTTACCCCGCAAGGGGACGGAAACTATCATGACGGCCATGATACTCGTTGTTTATTTTTAATACCTTTTCCAACTCTTACCCCGCAAGGGGACGGAAACCCCCATAGTGGCAGTTTTACACACACCGCGTCGTCTTTTCCAACTCTTACCCCGCAAGGGGACGGAAACCAGATAGCTGCCGAGGTGAAATTACAGTTTTGCTGATTCTTTTCCAACTCTTACACCGCAAGGAATTTAATACTGTAGAAAGAATCTTCAATATCAAATCCCCTCACTGTTGACTGATGACTGTTGACTGATAACTGAAAAAAGGGGATGGAAACAAAAACTTGAGAGGGGCATAAATTCCCACTCCCCCGACTGCCGATTGCCGATTGCCGACTGCCCCTTAATCGCTGTTGAGGCGATAACTGAAAAAATGACTAACGCTTACAATTGGATCGAGAAATCCCTCTCCACCCTTCACAAAGCCCGTTGGTATCGCGCTGTAACCCCTTTAGAAGGGCTTGCAGGGGCGCAAATGCAGCGAGATGGCAAAACCGTCATCAACTTTGCCAGCAACGATTATCTGGGATTGTCCGGCGACTCGCGACTCATCGCAAGGGCGATCGCGGCGACGCAGAAATATGGTACAGGTAGTACAGGATCGCGACTGCTGACAGGTCATCGGACGTTACATCGTCAACTGGAAAAGGCGATCGCAACCCTGAAAAAAACCGAAGACGCGATCGTTTTTAGTTCGGGGTATCTGGCAAATCTGGGGACAATTGCCGCTTTGGTGGGGACGCGGGATTTAATTTTATCCGACCAATATAATCATTCTAGCCTCAAAAACGGCGCAATCCTCAGTGGCGCGACGGTAATTGAATATCAGCATGGTAATGTTGCTGATTTAGCCCAGAAACTCGCACAAAACCGCTCTCAGTATCGCCGTTGCCTGATTATTACCGATAGCATATTTAGTATGGATGGCGATTTGTGTCCCCTCCCGGCAATTCTGGATGAGGGCGATCGCTTTAATTGTATGGTGTTGGTAGACGAAGCCCATGCAACGGGAGTATTGGGTGAAACGGGGGCAGGGGGTGTAGAGCATTTTCAGCAGCTAGGCAGACCTATCGTGCAAATGGGAACGCTAAGTAAAGCTTTGGGGAGTTTGGGCGGTTATGTCGCCGCATCTGCCCCAATAATCGATTTTTTACGCAATCGCGCCCCCAGTTGGATCTATACCACGGGCTTATCTCCTGCCGATACGGGGGCTGCTTTGGCTGCGATTGAGATTGTACAAAACGAACCCCAGCGTCGGGAAAAACTCTGGCAAAATGTTACCTGGCTGAAAACGCAATTGCAGGGATACAACTTACTTCCTTCTGATTCTCCGATTTTGTGTTGGGGTTTGGACAGTCCCGAAAACGCGATCGCGATCGCCCAGAAATTGAGCGAGAAGGGTATCTTTGCCCCCGCGATACGTCCCCCCACCGTCCCCACCAGTCGCATCCGTTTTACAGTTATGGCCACCCATTCTAGGGAACATTTAGAGGCTTTGATACAGGCTTGCTGTTAGTTCATCCCCAAAAAACATAACAGTTGTTATGTTCGACATAACACTTGTTATGCAAAATTTTGACCGCAGCAAAACCCTCTCTATCGCTGACGTTGAAAATAACGAATCAACAACACCAACAAAACCGTCCCCATCACATACTTCAAAACATCAGGAATTGCAGGTTGGGGGGAAATAAAACCTTCAATAATTCCCGCAATCACTAATAAAACTACCACCCCAATCAGCAACTGAGCCGCCTGAATACCGTAAAATTTAAGAGCATCGATGCGACGATATTGACCCGGAACTAAAATCGCCCTCGCAATCAACAAACCAGCCCCTCCTGCGAGGAAAATTGCGGGTAACTCCAACGCACCGTGGGGAAAAACAAACGCCCAAAATGGCAATCCTAAACCATATTGCCCGACTAATGCCGCGATCGCGCCGATTAGTATGCCATTGTACGCCAGTATGTACACCGTGAACGTACCGGGAGGCGTGGGAAACGGCACAAATGGCGCATAATACATGGTAACGCCCCCAATCGCCGCTCGCAGGCTCACAATAATATTGTTGATCGTAATGCTGCTAGAAGCCAGGGGTTCAACGCCCAGAATCGACCCCATCCACAACTCACCGCGATCGCGTACCATTGAGATTAAATCCCCAGGAACGACCAACTCCAGAAATACGGGGTCTTGCCAAGCATACCACCAGGCGATCGCGAAACTTACCCAAAATATTAGAGTAGCGGCGACAATATAACCCCAAGTCCCTTGAATTAACGCCGGAAAGCCCCACTTCACAAAATGGGTAACAGCTTGCCACTCCTGACGGCGCGATCCTTGGTAAATTTGACTATAGCTGCGAGAAGTGAGTCGTTGTAAATCTTGAATCAACGAATGTCCAACTTGATGGGTTCTTGCCCTCGCTAAATCGGCGGAAACCGAACGATATAAGCTGGCTAATTCCTTAATTTGAGCAGCTTTTAAAGATTTTAAGCCGCGTTTTTCTAACTGACGCAACAAATTCTCTAATCGCTGCCAGTTTACCTCTCGTCGGGCAATCCAGCGCTTAATATTCATACAAGTTTGGCGTTTTTCTCTTCAAAATAGCGTAGAATTTCGATAAATCTGAAACTTAACTGCGGATATTGTTACAGGTAATGCTAACTTCTGGGAATGTTGTCACGACAGCTACAATTTTATATCGTTCTCATCTCAAAACTTATTTAAAAATCTCCCTAGTTGCTTCGTTATGGTTATTAGTTCCGATTGTTTTGATTATATTGGCATCTGGCATTTCCCTAATTTTCACCACAGAATCTGATAGTATTACTGTTTTAATATTTTTCTTGATTGCAACGCCGATTTGGTTGTTTTTAGCCATTTATTGCTGTGCTAAAAGTTGGCTTAACTCCAGTTTAATTTCGCGCTTGAGTTTTCAGGAATTAATTAATCGACCAGAATCTGTCAAACAAGCTCGCAAAGCTATAGCTTCGCGGCTTTGGATGTTTTTTCTAAGCGGTTTCCTGGTGGGTGTTATTTATGTCATAGTGTACATTCTTGACGCGATCGCCCTTGGCATTGTTACAATTGGTTGCGCTTTCATTATTGGCGGCATTTTTAACTCGATCCTACCAGGGGCTAATGCTTTTATTGGCTTGGTTACAACAATTTTATTCTTTTTCGTTTATGTGGCTGCTTTTGTCGCTTTCTTTTATATCCTTGGTTGGTATTATGCTCGTTTATTTTTAATCGAAGTTCCTCTAGCCGTCGGTCGTAAAGCAGATGCGTTTCAAGCTTTAGCAATGAGTTGGAAGTTTACCAAAAACAACATTCGCTTTACCCTCGAAATTGTGAGTATCACTTGTTTGGTTAATTTTCCTTTATGGGCGATTGTCCAAATATTTTCTCGGCTATTACAACTACTTTTAATTGGTTCTGTTGATGCCACCAATGACGTAGCAGTGGGAACAACTTATTTACTCAGTCTTGCTCTCGGAATTTTAGGAAATGTTATCCTTCTACCCTTTTGGCAAGCCGTCAAAGCCGTCACTTACTACGATCTTTGCTGTCGTCAAGAAGGACTGGGTTTAGCTTTACGGGAGGGTAAAAAAGATCGCATTCTATCAATGTAAAACTTGGGGGAGAAAACCAAAATGCACTTATTAAACCGAATTACCTTAAAAACTCCAGAAAGTGTCGAGTTAGAGTTTACCTTAGCGGGAATTGGCAATCGCGCGATCGCCCTTGTGGTGGATTATTTCATTTGGGGAATTTCTCTTTTTCTACTTGGGATGTTGCTCTTTACTTTACTCATTCGGTCGCTACAATTTTCTCCAATTTTTGGCTTTGATAACGAAAGTTTTAATCTTTGGTTAGTTGCGACAACTTTATTAGCTATCTTTATCATTTACTGCGGTTATTTTATCTTTTTTGAAACCCTATGGCGCGGTCAAACTCCCGGAAAACGTTTACTAAATATTCGTGTCATTCGCGATAATGGCCAGGCTGCTCGTTTATCTCAAGCTATTTTGAGAGCCTTACTGCGTCCCCTAGACGATCTCTTGTCCATTGGGGCAATACTCATTATGTTAACTCCTAAAGAAAAGCGACTTGGCGATTGGTTTGCTGGCACAATTGTCATACAAGAAGAACGTTCCATTACTAAAGAAAACTTTGTCATTTCCGAAGACGCTAAATTTTTAGCTTCTTACCTCAACACTTACATAAACCTTCAACCATTACTCCCCGAAGACTTTACAATTATTCGCGAATATCTCCAAAGACGCAGCTTAATGGAAACTCAAGCTAGAGCTAAAAAAAGTCGGGAACTTGCCCGACAAATTCGCGATATTATTAAGTTAGAAACTATCCCCGAAGGAGTAACAGCTAATCAGTTCTTAGAAGCTATTTATTGGGCTTACCAAAACTAATTTTAATGGGTCTAACGCTGTAAAAAAGCCGTAACTTCTGCTAAAGTAGGTTGGGCCGCGATCGCGCCGGGTTTGGTTGTCGTTAACCCCCCCACCGCGCAAGCATAACGTACTATTTCTTGGGCGATATCGGGGTCAGTTAAACAGGCAATCCCTCGTTGACAAAGTTGTGCCACAAAACCCGCAACAAACGCATCTCCAGCCCCCGTAGTGTCTTCTACAGTTACCGCAACTGGGGTTACTTTCCCCTCATTATCATTCAAACAATAACTCACGGGTTTTGCTCCTCCAGCCGTGACCAAAACCCCTTCTACCGAGTTTAACCGATGGGCGATCGCGCCAGCATCTTCCGTATCAAAAAATAACTGAGCTTCATCATCTGCAAGCTTGACAAAATCCAAAGCCGACCATAACGTTTCAATTAGAGGTTTAGCTTCTTCTAAATGCGGCCAAAACATCGGTCGCCAATTAACATCCATGACCACTTTAACATGATGGCGATCGGCCAATTCTAAAGCCTTAAAAATTGCTTTTCGCGTTTGGGGATAAGCCAACTCCAACGTCCCCAAAACCAAATAATCTGCTTGTTGAAATAAATCTTCTGAGAGTAAATCCGCGTCTAAAAAAGCATCGGCAAAATTGTCAGGAGGCAAATCGCCAAAACCTGCAAACCCGCGATCGCCCTCAGCAGAGCGTAACACATAAACCTGACGAGTGGGCTGGGTTGAATGCTGCTGTACGCCGCGCACATCTACCCCAATTTCTGTTAGCAATGCCAGCAATTCTCCACCGGGTTTATCTTGTCCTACACAGCCAATAAACGCCGCCGGAATACCCAATTTAACCAACGCACAAGCTACATTTGCGGGCGCACCCCCAGGATAGGCTGTCCATGATTCTACCTCAGAAACACGCGATCGCCCTACCTGATTCGCCAAACAATCAAACAAAATTTCACCCAAACACAAAACACGCGGAGGTTTCATACTCATATTGCATCTAAAAAATATTTCTTTACTTGTACATTAAAACACTCTCAGTTTGCCCTTAACTTAACGATTAATTACAACACAATTGGCGTAGTCCAACCTCGCAAAAAATAGTAAACAGAAGCATAGTATTCATCAATAATTCGAGTCGTTAAAGCCAAAGCTGCGGCTGAAGGAATAATATCAATGATGGTAAATTGTAAACCCGGTTCTGCATCCGGTTGGATTGTATAAAAATCCGTAGGTCTTGAAATTATATTTAATTCTGCCCCCGTAAAAGTCAATGCCGTTCGTCGCATTTGTAACGCCGAAGTGACTAACATAACAGGTTCGTCGTCAATTTGATAATCTTTCAGAATTTCCTTAACTTCCAAAGCAATAGTGCGTAAATTTTCTCCTTCTGTTTCTAAAACAATTTGCGCAGGAGGAACTCCCATCAAAAGCAACAAATCGCGGATATCTTCGGCTTCAATTTGAGGATTGCCATCCAATTGCTTAATATTACGTCTCGGCCCCGCACTGACAATTACTAATGGTGGAATGCCGTGACGGGCTTGGGTTTGCTGATGATAAATTTGGGCGGTATAAGTGATACGATCGGCAGTATCGGTAAGTTGAATTTGCGGACGATAAGGCAAATTAGCATCTGTTGTTCCCTGACCGATTAAAACAATTGCTTGTGCGGTTTTAGGAATAGGATGTACGACAATTTCAGCCCGTTCGCGAATCAGCCGAATAACCTCTCCTTCAGTAACCTCTGCAAGTTTGTAAGCCACTAGCGGGATACTACAAATCAGAAGAATAAAAAAGGCAATCATCAATAGTGGTTTTCCTCTTTTTTTCTTAGGTTCTTCATTAATTCTAGAAATAACAACTGCGATTAACACTAAAGATATTCCCAAAGGCTTCAAGAAAAAAGCGAGAACTTCCCACAAATACGGAACGCACCAATAATTCGGATTATAAAAACTACCAACAGCAATAAAAATAATAACAAATGTGCCAATCCAAGCCTTCCACTGGTCAGAAAGCCAAACTTTAAAAACACAAAAAACAATAACCGCGACAACTAACCAAAGTAATACTCGCGTTAAAATTAAAAACATAAAAACATCCGTTTACTTTTGATGGCGATTAATTTCCTTTTCAATCGCTTGAATGACTGTTTCAATAACCTTCACGCGAGCATAATATTTATTATTCCCCGGTATAATTGTCCAAGGAGCATGGGGAGTATTCGTTCGCGCGATCGCCTGATTAACAGCTACATTATAAAATGGCCACTTCTCGCGATTGCGCCAATCTTCTTCCGTCAGTTTGTAAGCCTTAAACGGGTCAGATTGGCGTTTCTCAAAACGGCGTAGTTGTTCTGCCGGGCTAATATGAATCCAAAACTTAACTAACACATAACCAGCCGTTTTAAGTTGGTTTTCAAACTCATTAATTTCTTGATAAGCCCGTCGCCATTCTAATTCTGTCGCAAAATTTTCGACTCGTTCAACTAATACCCGGCCATACCAACTGCGGTCAAAAATACCAATCTTACCCCCTTCAGGAAGATGTCGCCAAAATCGCCATAAATAGTGGTGTAACTTTTCTTCGGTACTCGGTGCAGCATAAGTATTAACCTGATAACTCCGGGGGTCGAGAACATCCGTCAAACGCTTAATTGCACCGCCTTTTCCCGCAGCATCCCAACCTTCAAAAAGTAACAAAACCGGAATTTTTTGTTCGTAAATACTGCGTTGTAATTTCAATAATTTAATTTGAGCATTGCGGAGCTTTTCTTTGTAAGTTTCGCGGTCAAGTTGTAACGATAAATCCACTTGCGCCAAAAAATCGGGTTCTGTTGGCAGCAGTGCCGCTTGTGGGGTAGACTGAAACCTCACCTGTTGTTGTTGTAGGGCTTTGCGGTCTAGGGCAGCCGTGAGAGTTGCCACCAACTGGGAAAGAACCTTCACCTGTACCCAACGGCGATCGTTGCCTTCCACTAGCGTCCAGGGAGCAACCCCCGTGCTATTGTGCATCAGCATATCTTCAACCAACGTACTGTATTCTTTGTAACGCTTTGCTTGTTGCCAATCTTCCGGGCGTACTCGCCACGCCGTCAATTCATCGCCAGCCGAATCTTTCAGGCGTTTTTTGAGTTCCTTGCGACTCAGATGAATGTAGAATTTAGCGATCGCGACTCCATCATCCACCAACTGCCGCTCAAAAGCATTAATCTGTGCCATTGCCACCGACACATCTGCCCCCGTCAAACGTTCAAATAAGCGGTCTTCGAGAATGTGAGTGTACCAACTGTGGTAAAAAATCGCGATACTGCCGTGGGAGGGGAGTTTTTGCCAAAAACGCCATAAAAAGGGATAACGCTGCTCTAACGGCGACGGTGCGAGGGTTGGATGCACCGTAAAGCCTCTCGGATCCATGTAGTTAATCATTTTTTTGATTAACGCCCCTTTTCCCGCCGCCGCCCAACCTTCCAAAACAATAACAACGGGCAAACCTTGCTCGCGACATTGGCGCTGTAGCGATCGCAACTGTAACATCAATTCTTCAATTTTGACTTTGTAGGTCGCCTTATCCAAACCGACATCGAGATTGAGAAAATCTAGCATTGAAAATGATTGATTAACTGGCAATTGCCTCATCCTAACTCCAGATGTTCGCAGTGGCTAGAATAGCAAGCAGAGAAGATCGGCACGATCCCTTGCCAAAAATTCCCCCGCCCCCTTATTTTTGAGGAAGTAGCCATCAAGCCGTAGAATCAAATCCCATTAGCATTGCCCCAACCGCGCGATCGCGGTTTATAATGCAAATCTTGACCCCACCCCAACCCTATTCAACACGGAGATTCTCAACCCTTCATGTTTGGTTTACCCCGATCTGCTATTCTATGGAGTCTAAGTGGCGCGATCGCCCTGTTTGCCTCCGCCTGCGGACAAAGTAGAATAGAGCAGTGTAACAACATCATCGAAATCGCCAATCAAGCCGTCAACGAAGCCAAACAACTGACCAATGGCGGTCAAACCAACGACCCCGAAGCTATGGTACAAGCCGCCGATGCTATGGAACAAGCCGCCCAAGACATGGAAGCCCTCGAACTGGTCGATCCCGAACTCATCGAATATCGCCAAGGCTTCATTGCCATGTACGAAGAAACCTCTGCCGCTACTCGCGAATTCGTCGAAGCTTTCGAGCAAAAAGACCGTCCCGCCGCCGAAGCCGCCCTCAGCCGCCTCACCCGCGCCACTCGGCCCGAAGAAGAATTAGTCCAAGGCATCAACCAATACTGTACCGGAGGGACTGGTCAGTAAGAAAAGAGTTAGGCAGTCAGAGAATCAATGAAAACAGCTTTGGTGCATGAATGGTTAACCCCGAAAGCCACCGGGGGTTCGGAATTAGTCGTGCGAGAAATTCTAACCTCGATCGCCGCCGATTTATACGCCTTGATTGACTTTGAATCCACAAATCCCCAAAGTTACCTTTATCAACGCCAAATCGGTACGACCTTTCTTCAGCACTTTCCCAAAGCTCGTAACGGCGTGCAAAAATACTTGCCCCTGCTGCCTTTAGCCATCGAACAACTCGACTTGGGCGACTATGATTGTATTCTATCTTCGTCTCATGCCGTAGCCAAAGGAGTCCTGACGCGATCGGATCAACTCCACATTTGCTATTGTCATACCCCCATGCGCTACGCTTGGGACTTAACCTTCGAGTATTTACAAAACAGTCCTCTCGGTCGCGGTTTACCCGGAGTTGCGACTCGTCTCATTCTGCATTATTTACGCCAGTGGGATGTCACAACGGCCAATCGCGTTGATTACTTCATCGCCAACTCTCGCTATACCGCCCGTCGCATTTGGCGAGTGTATCGCCGTCAAGCGACCGTGATTCCTCCCCCCGTTGCCGTAGACCGCTTTACCTTTCAAGCCCAGAAAGAGGACTTTTACCTTACGGTATCCCGATTAGTCAGCTATAAACAAGTATCTTTGATTGTGCGAGCTTTTAATCAACTTGGACTTCCTTTAGTTGTCATTGGCACCGGATCGGAGTTAAATTTTTTACAACAACTAGCAGGAGACAATATTAAAATTTTAGGAGAACAAAGCGATCGCGTTGTGGCAGATTATATGGCTCGGGCCAAAGCCTTTGTTTATGCTGCTTGTGAAGATTTTGGCATTGCCCCTATTGAAGCACAAGCTTGCGGCACCCCCGTCATTGCTTATGGCGTTGGAGGAACAGCCGAAACCGTCCTTGATATTCGGACTCACCCCGACCAAGGCACGGGATTATTGTTTACTCCCCAAACTCCAGAAGCGTTACAGGAAGCCATTTTATACTTTGAAGACCACAAAAACGCGATCGCCTCAGAAAATTGCGCCTTGCAAGCTGCGAAATTTACCCCGACAATCTTTAAAAATAAGTATCTCGCCTTTCGCGATGCTTGTCTTCAAGAATGGACTTTATAATGCAATTTTCAAAAACTCTGGAAATAATTAAAGAATTCCCGCCCATAATGTGCTTAGTCGCTATATGATCGGGACTGTGTGTGGTGTGAAGTGAAATGAAGGAGTAAGATGACTGCCAATAGCCAACTTGTCTCCGTCAAACTCTTGATCGGTTTAATGCGGCAGCGATTGCCCATCCCACTCCCGGTCGAAAGGCAAAAACGTCGATTTGTGAGCGTTTTAGACGGAAATTCCGCTAAACGGCTATTTGATGTATTGTTTTCTCTAGCCGTTCTGATAATTTTTTCCCCTGTTTACTTGGTCGTGGCCCTGTTGATCGCTGTCGATTCTCCAGGCCCGGTTTTTTATATCCAAAGACGAGTCGGGAAAAACTTCAAGTCTTTTGGTTGTATTAAGTTTCGCACGATGGTTCATAACGCCGACCACCTGCTTTTGGAGATGCTTGACCGTTCTCCTCACATTCGGCAAGAATTTGAAGCGGATTTTAAACTGCGCCAAGACCCCAGAATCACGACCATTGGTCGTTTTTTACGTTATACGAGTTTAGATGAATTTCCTCAGTTTTGGAACGTTTTGATGGGAGACATGAGTGTGGTCGGCCCGCGCCCCCTCGTTCCCGAAGAACTCCCCAAATATGGTCGCTACATTGAAAAAGTATTGACCATTCAGCCTGGAATTACAGGTCTTTGGCAAGTTTCGGGACGCAATGACATCCCTTACGACCGTCGCGTGCAAATCGACGTATATTACACGGCTTGTCGCAACTGGTTACTGGACTTGACGATTATCATCAAGACCATTGGTGTAATGATTTTTCCCCGCAATAACGGTGCTTATTAAACGTTAAATCTTTGGGGTGTGCTATTAAAAATCCCGAAAAGCCTAAATTCGGGCAATTTCTCGGTTTCACCGCCGCAAAATTCGCCAAAATCGAGGTTTGTTGTTAACTCATTCCTATTCTGGGAAATTTTGGGTTAACTTGGGTGAAGAATAGAATGAGCGATTGTCGGGGATGGCAGCAACCCAACCCCGATAACCTTAGCTTTAAGACATTCTCCGCGATCGCGGTCACAATTAATTGTCAAGAAATTGGCACACTTTTAACGATTAAGTACAGGACAAGTAAGCATGAGTGAACCCAAACGCGCCCTGATTACTGGTATTACGGGACAAGATGGTTCTTATTTAAGCGAGTTACTTTTAGAGAAAGGCTATGAAGTTCACGGTGTTATCCGCCGAACTTCAACATTCAACACCGACCGTATCGATCATATCTATGTAGACCCTCATAGCCCCAAGGCCCGTTTATTTCTACATTACGGCGACTTAACCGACGGCACAACCCTCCGTCGCATCCTCGAAGAAATCAAACCCCAAGAAATTTACAACCTCGGCGCTCAATCTCACGTCCGCGTCAGCTTCGACTCCCCCGAATACACCGTTGATGCTGTCGGTATGGGAACGCTACGTCTGCTCGAAGCCATCCGCGATTATCAACACCGTACTGGTATTGAAGTGCGCTTTTATCAAGCCGGGTCTTCGGAAATGTACGGCAAAGTCCAAGACATTCCCCAAAAAGAAACCACCCCCTTCTACCCCCGCAGTCCCTACGCCTGCGCCAAAGTTTACGCTCATTGGCAAACCGTCAATTACCGCGAATCCTACGACTTATTCGCTTGTAACGGTATATTATTCAATCATGAATGCGTTACCGCCGAAACGCCAGTGATCGTGCGCAAAGATGGCTTGATTGATATTAACGCGATCGCGGATATTGTACCCCATCGCACCGACGGCAGTCACGGCCACCGTTATACCACCGACCTCGCCCCCCAAGACCGCTTTGAAGTCTGGGACGCAACCGGATGGAGTGAAGTCACCTGTATGACCGCCACCTGGAATGGTGCAAAACGCCGCCCCAATAAACAAGTGCATCGCATCGCCGCACGAGGAGCAGTTTATCACGCCACCAGCGACCACGTTGTCTTTACCCACGAAGGTAACAAAGCCGTGGAAAAACCCGCCGGAGAAGTCACAACCCAAGACTCCCTAGCCCTCATTGACTTACCGCAACCCACCGACCAAATTGACCTCACTCTCTCAGAAGCTTGGTTACTCGGCATTTTAGCCGCCGAAGGTTGGGTCAGCGAAGAAGGTAAAGTCATGGCCACCAACCAAGACTCCGCCCTCCTCGACCGCATTAGTGCCACCTGGCGCAAAGTCACCGGCGGCTATACCACCCACCATACCGCCCCCAGTGGCTTTGAAAACGGCAAAGAAGTCATCCAACTACGACTAAACGGTAATCGGGCTTACGGGCGCTATATTCGCGAATCTTTGTACACTCGCGCCGGCCACAAACGCATTCCCAAGCGCATCCTCAACGCTTGTGAAGCCGAGCGTTTGTCCTTTTTAGAAGGCTTCAACGCTGGGGACGGCTTGAAAAGCACTCCTTGTACTGACGAGTTTCAAGGATTCCGCACCGCTTCGGCAGTCATGGCCGCAGGATTGTATTGGTTAACCCTAACCACCCTCAAACAACGAGTGGTAATTTGCACTGAAGACCGAGAAGGCCGCTTATATTACCAACTCAATCTCAACTCCCCCCAAGTGCAAAGCGACAAGGGTCAGCATTTACGCAAGCCCCTCGATGAAGTCGTCAAAGCCACCCCCATTGAGTACGATGAATGGCTGTTCGACTTTGCCACGACTTCCGGTACATTTCACGCCGGAGTCGGTCAAGGTTGGATTCATAACTCCCCTCGTCGCGGTGAGACTTTCGTTACCCGCAAAATTACCCGCGCTTTAGCCCGCATTGTTGGCAATCAACAAAAGAAACTCTACCTCGGTAATCTCGACGCGAAACGGGACTGGGGTTATGCCAAAGACTACGTTGTGGCGATGTGGTTGATGCTGCAACAAGAAAAACCCGACGATTATGTCGTATCTACCGGGGAAACCCATTCCGTGAAAGAATTTCTCGAAGTGGCGTTTAGCTATGTCAATCTGAATTGGAATGATTACGTTGAGATTGACCCTCGTTATTTCCGTCCAGCAGAAGTGGATTTATTAATTGGCGACTCCACCAAAGCCCAAGAAAAACTGGGCTGGCAGCTTTCTGTCACTTTTGAAGACTTAGTGAAATTGATGGTAGAAGCTGATTTAGCCGCCTTGGGCGTACCTTCCCCTCACGGAGAAGCAGGTCGTAAAATCTTGAAAGATCATGCTTACATTCGGCAAAATCTCGGTGGCAATGCCGTTGACTAAGGCAAGAATAGTCATGATTTTTTGACAATTTTGCAGTTGAAGGTCTGAGGGTAAACGACCTTCAACTGTTGCTGTTGAAGTTAGCGTTTATTTTGACTCAAGGTAGGACATTACCATGTTGGATTTACAGGAAAAACGTATTGTTGTGACCGGGGGAGCGGGTTTTTTAGGCAAACAAGTTGTGGCGCAGCTTTTAGAGGCCGGGGCTAATACCGATAAAATTACTGTACCGCGATCGCGCGACTTCAATCTCTGCACCCTCGAAGCTTGTCAGAAAGTCGCCGCCAATCAAGACATTATCATTCACCTAGCGGCTCACGTCGGCGGTATCGGCCTCAATCGCGAAAAACCCGCCGAATTATTCTACGACAACCTCATGATGGGGACACAACTCATCCACAGCGCTTACCAAGCTGGAGTCGAAAAATTTGTCTGTGTCGGTACAATTTGCGCTTATCCCAAATTTACCCCCGTCCCGTTCAAAGAAGATCGTCTTTGGGAAGGCTATCCCGAAGAAACTAACGCCCCCTACGGCATCGCCAAAAAAGCCCTTTTAGTCCAACTCCAAGCCTATCGCCAACAATACGGCTTTAACGGCATTTATTTACTGCCTGTGAATCTTTACGGCCCTGAAGATAACTTCAATCCCGAAAGTTCCCACGTTATTCCCGCCCTAATTCGTAAAGTTTACGAAGCCCAACAACGACAAGATAAAGAATTACCCGCTTGGGGAGATGGTAGCCCAACACGGGAATTTTTGTATTCTACCGATGCAGCTCGCGGCATTGTCATGGCGACCCAGCAATACAACGACCCCGACCCGGTAAACTTAGGAACTAACACCGAAATTTCGATTCGAGATTTAGTGGAATTAATTTGCGAACTCATGGATTTTAAAGGCAAAGTTGTCTGGCAAACCGACAAACCCAACGGTCAACCCCGACGGTGTTTAGATACAAGTCGAGCCAAAGAGCGTTTTAATTTTGAAGCTCAAACGGATTTTAAAACAGGTCTCAAAAATACCATTGAATGGTATCGTAAAAATGCTGAGTAGTTAGCACTTAAGAGGAACGTCTACCCAATAGGTTACTGATTTTTTGTGTCTTGCCGAGCTACCAGGTGCGCCTGTCTTGCCAAGCGTTCCCTTAGGTGCTGATAACTGATAACTGTACTCATGATGTCTTCTACTGCCGAACGAGTCGAGCTTTCTATTGTTGTTCCGGTTTATAACGAGGAACAAAACTTGGATTATTTGTTTGAGCGACTCGAAGCAGTGGTGGAAAATTTGAAGATGTCTTGTGAAATTGTTTGTATCAATGATGGTAGTCGCGATGACACCCTAAGATACTTGATTGCTCATCACGAACGCAATCCTCAAATTAAAGTGATTAATCTAGCCCGCAATTTTGGCAAAGAAATTGCTCTCACGGCGGGCTTAGATTATGCCACAGGGGAAGCAGTTGTTCCCATTGACGCAGATTTACAAGACCCCCCCGAATTAATCGGACAGTTGGTGGAAAAGTGGCGCGAGGGGTATGATGTAGTGTATGCGACCCGGCGATCGCGTCAAGGGGAAAGTTGGCTCAAACGCTCCACCGCCAGCGCCTTCTACCGCATCATTGACCGCATGAGCTTAGTGCGCGTCCCAGCCAATACCGGAGATTTTCGCCTACTCGACCGCCGCGTAGTTGAAGCCCTCCGCCATATCCCCGAACGCACCCGTTTTATGAAAGGTTTATTTGCCTGGGTCGGCTTCAAGCAAACCGCGATACTATTTGACCGCGAAGCCCGTCACAAAGGCAAAACCACTTGGAACTACTGGAAACTCTGGAACTTCGCCCTCGATGGCATCTTTTCCTTTAGTTTTATTCCCTTAAAAATCTGGAGTTACGTCGGCCTGCTCGTTTCTTTACTCTCATTGTTATACGCCAGTTTCCTCGTCATTCGCACGATTATCCAAGGAGCAGACGTACCCGGTTATGCCTCTTTGATGGTCGCAACATTATTCCTCGGTGGCGTACAACTCATTACATTAGGAATCGTAGGAGAATATGTCGGTCGCATCTACGAAGAAGTCAAAGGTCGCCCCATTTACTTAGTAAGAGACTTGTATGGATTATCCCCTCACTCCAGCCAACTCCCCCGACGAGGCTATACAGCAGACTTTCCGCAAGAGCATTAATTTTCGAGGTGAAAGAGTTTGAAAGCCAAAAGTAGTGCCATTCTGCTGTTAATCTTTTGTATCGTCGTTACCGCCATAGGCTTTTATGTCTTGGGGGGCATTGAACCAGAACAAATCCAAAGCTGGTTAGAAAAGGCGGGAATCTGGGCCCCCATTATTTATATTCTGCTATACACCCTTGGCACATTATTAATTCTGCCCTCTACCCCCCTAAATTTAAGCGGCGGGGCGATTTTTGGTTTGTGGTGGGGGACATTGTGGACGACCGTAGCAGCGATTATTGCCGCGATGGTAGCGTTTGCATTTACCCGTACCATTGGACGAGAATGGGTAGCCCAGAAGTTAGCAGGTCGTTGGGAAGCTATTGATGCAGAGGTACAGCAAGGCGGCTTGTTCTATATGTTCGCCATTCGCTTGTTGCCGTTGATTCCCTATGGCATTGTCAATTTTGCGGCAGGTTTGACGGGGATTCGGTTTCGCGACTACACCATCGGGACTTTACTCGGTACAGTACCTGGGGTGCTGCCCTTTGTGATGATGGGGTCGGGGTTACAGGCGTTGAGTCAGGGGGATGTACTGCCGATTTTGGGGGCATTAACCCTCACGGGAATATTGGTGGGGGGTGCAACTTGGTATCGCCGTCGCCGTCAGTCGCCAGTGGCGGCTTTGCAAGAAAGCGAACGGAAACAGGAAAGCGATTCATAACCAGCGATACAATGATACAATGATACAGCAACTTCTACCCAGTATTTTGCGAGTATTTCAAACCTGCTGGGTCTTGATTCGCTAAATTTCAAAATGCTGTAGTACAAGGGCGAGCAGATATGCACTCACAGGATACAGGTCGTCTAGACAATGCCGAGAGTCGCAGCAACTCATACCTTTGGATAATAGTTGTTGGGGTATCGCTACTACTCATGGGTTTGAGCAGTCTAAGACACGCCCTCTTTTATTCGAGTGCCTTAGATTTAGGTTATCACGACCAGATATTGTACTTGCTCAGTGTTAATGAGAAGCCAATTGTTTCTTTTTGGGGCAGTCACTTTTTAGGCGGCCATGCAGAATGGCTATACTACCCTCTATCTTTACTATATAAACTAGCTCCGAATGTACACTGGCTTTTTGCAATACAGGCTTTTTCTCTTGCTGTTGCTATTGTACCGCTATGGCATTTGGGCTTTTATTTTAAGCTGACTCATCAGCAATTGCAGATAGTTGTTTTGTCTTATCTGCTTTATCCTCTTGTGTTTAACATCAACTTTTTTGACTTCCATCCTGAAGTGATGGCAGTACCACTACTGTTTTTAGCCTTGTTGTTTGCTTATCGAAAACAAACATGGCTTTTTTGTTTGGCAATTACCTTAGTTTTAGGCTGTCGGGCTTCTTTATCTTTGCTTGCTATTTCGCTGGGATTGTGGCTGATATTTTTTGTTAAGCGGAAAGTTTGCGGTATCTACTCAACTTCACTGGGTATTATTTGGTTTTTAGTATTTACTCAAATACTGGTGCCACATTTTAAACCAGATGGTTACCATGCTGTTTCTCGCTATTCAGAGTTAGGTGATTCTATCGGCGAAATTGCGATTAATGTGTTTTTGCGACCAGATTTACTGGCTACAAAGGTTTTTACTTTCGATAATGCTTTCTATCTTATTTTATTAATTGTTCCCGTTTTATGGGGATTTTCTGTGCGCCATTTAAGTCCTTTGTTGGCAGCGTTACCAATTTTGGGAATGAATCTAATTTCCGATACATTATCTCAAAAAGACTTAGTTCACCAATATTCTGTCCCAATTTTGCCGTTCTTGTTGTTAATTATTATCTTGAATTTGGCTCATAATAGTTCGCTACTCAAGAAGTCAAAGTCAATTTTAATTTGGTGTTTTTTATGCTTTCTGATTTTGGCAAAATATACGTCTTTTGCCAAATATTTTGATATTTTAGGAGAGTGGGATGCGACTCGTCAGGCTGTCGCACAAATTGAGACGAAGGGCTGTGTTTTGACGACCAGTGAAATTGCTCCCCATTTGACACATCGCCAAGGTTTATATTTGTTGTCCCATGATGTGCCATCTTTAGAAACATTAGAGCAGTATCAGTATGTTTTACTGAGTTTGCGGCATCCTGGGTATGGTAGTTCTCTAGACATTGCTCAACAAACCCTCGAACGAATTGAAACAATGCCTGATTTTTCGCTACAATTTGAGCAAGATGAGGTTTATTTATTCTTGCAAAATTCCTGGAGCGAAAGTCGTTGTACTCCCTGAGAAATTTGGTTGTATTGTGCCATTGTTAAGTAATAATCGGGATGGAATTTAAGTCTAGTTGCATTTCATTACTATTGACAAAATTCAGTTGAGTATATAAGGGTTTTCCCCAAGGAGAAGTATGAAGAATGGCTCGCGTACACCCTTGCGATCGCAAATATTTGAGAGCTTGTTGGACGAGCTGTTTGCCAATACCTTGACGGCGATATTCGGGGCTGACGTAAACCCCCCAAATATAACCATATTGACGACAATTCGAGATTAAAATGTTGGGATATAAACCCGAAAATAACTGACAACTCACAGAACCAATAATGCCATTGTCTACTTGAGCGACGAAAGCTTGATATTGTAACTCTCTACGGGCTTTTTTGATAAAACTCAAGATTTCTGCTAACCAATTTTCTTGAATTTCAGCAGGTTGAATTCCATTATCTAGCCACATTTGATAAAAATGTTGAGCGACATAACGATCTTCAACTTCGGTGGTACTGAGAATTTGAACAGATTTTGTCATTAACTTTTGATGATTTTCGGCTACAAAAACTAACCACAATAATATTGCTCTCAATATACTCCAGCAAAGGCTTGAGGTTTATAGTCATGCCTCAATCCTTGGGGATGAGTCGTTAAAAATCTTAACCTGTATTGATGCTGGACTACCCGTTCTCCCTCAGTTAGCAGTAGTATTGAACGCGAACAAGGTGTGATGAGGAAAACCATGCAAAAACTCGACACTTATGACCCAGGTAACTTCTACGACGAACTATTCGCTGGGGTAGGAGAACCTCGACCCTGTGCCGCAGCCTTAATACAATGGCTGGGCAGTTTACCTGTTGCAGAACTACAACAACATCAAGAAACCGCCAAAGTTGCCCTGTTCAAACTCGGTGTCACTTTTAATGTTTACAGCGACAATCAGGGGGTAGAAAGAGTTTTTCCCTTTGATATTATTCCTCGCATTATCGCCGCTCGCGAATGGGCGCAACTGCAAAAAGGACTCAAACAGCGCATTACCGCTCTCAACCTCTTTCTAGCCGATCTTTACGGCGAACAGAAAATCCTCACAGACAAGAAGATTCCCCAAGAAATTATTGAATCAGCGCCTGGTTTTCTGAAACCTTGTCTGGGGATTAAGCCTCCCCTTGGAGTTTGGTGTCATATTACCGGAACAGATTTGATTCGCGATCGCGACGGTCAATGGTATGTCCTCGAAGATAACTTGCGCGTGCCTTCTGGGGTATCCTACGTCTTGGAAAATCGCCGCGTGATGAAAAGTACCTTTCCGCAAATCTTTCAAACCCTCAATATCCAACCTGTAGACGACTATCCCAGTCATCTTCTCGATACCCTCCTCAATCTTGCTCCCGCGCAACTGCCGAATCCTACCGTTGCTGTTATGACTCCTGGCATTTACAACTCGGCGTACTTTGAACACTCTTTCCTCGCTCAACAAATGGGGGTAGAGTTGGTTGAAGGGCGAGATTTAGTTGTGGTGGATGGTTATCTGCAAATGCGAACCACCAAAGGATTGCGACGAGTGGATGTGCTGTATCGCCGCGTAGACGATGATTTCCTCGACCCGGCGGCTTTTCGTCCCGATTCGATGTTGGGAGTGCGCGGTTTACTCGAAGTGTATCGTCATGGCCGCGTCGCGATCGCCAATGCTCCCGGTACTGGAGTCGCCGATGATAAAGTGGTTTATGCTTACGTCCCCGAAATGATCCGCTACTATCTCAATGAAGACCCTTTACTCAACAACGTTCCTACCTATCTCTGCTGGCGCGAAAAAGACCGAGAATACGTCCTGCAAAACCTCGACAAACTCGTAGTCAAAGCCGCTAACGAAGCAGGGGGTTACGGGATGTTGATTGGCGAGGCTGCCACTCCTGCCGAACGGGAAGCCTTTGCCGAGAAAATCCAAGCTACCCCTCGCAACTATATCGCCCAACCCACTTTGTGTTTATCTCGCGTTCCCACTTTGATTGACGACACCATTGACGGACGGCACGTTGACTTGCGACCTTACATTTTGCACCAAGGCGAGGAAGTTTACGTGCATCCTGGCGGTTTGACGCGAGTCGCGTTGAAAAAAGGGTCTCTCGTGGTTAATTCCTCCCAAGGCGGCGGCAGCAAAGATACTTGGGTCTTAAATCATTCAGATTGACAATTTCCTATGGGATTACCCAAATAATGGGGGACATAACTTTAATCAGCAAAAACATAACAGTTGTTATCGTCGCCATAACAACTGTTATGTGAAGGAATTACTACATACGATCTTCTGCGTCGGGCAGATTGTGATGTTGATGTTGGTGCTGCATGGGTTCGTGGTTGAGAGGAATGCGGATAGTACCCATCCCTTGGTCGCCAATGCTGACAATGCCCATAGTTTGGACTCCGGCGGCGATACCCCCCATAGAAACTGCCCCGGCGGAAATTACCCCCATCGCGACAGTTCCTAAAGACAACACGCCCATTGGCACAATACCAATAGAAATTACACCCATTGGCACAACACCAACGGAGATAATGCCTAGGGGGGTGAGGCCAAAGGCGAAAAATTTAGGTTTGTGTGCTTGTCTATCCATTTGTAAGATTAAGGCGTTGGCGATCGCGTCAGTCTCAATATCTTGATGAATTTATCTCAACCTTGTCAAAAGACACGCTGTCAAACTTAAGGGGAAATGTGTGATGAAAATTCACTGCGAAACGCTTTCAATGCAGACGCGAGATGGGGTAAGACTGGATGCGGATGTGTATCGTCCTGAAACGGCGACGGAGTTACCTGTATTGTTGATGCGACAACCTTATGGTCGCGCGATCGCCTCTACAGTCGTTTATGCTCATCCTCGATGGTATGCTGCTCGTGGCTATATCGTGGTGATTCAGGATGTGCGAGGTAGAGGTACATCTCAAGGAGAGTTTCGACCTTTTGAAGGAGAGGTGGCAGACGGGGAAGATACGGTAAACTGGGCGGCACAACTCCCTGGTAGTAATGGCAAAGTGGGGATGTATGGCTTTTCTTATCAGGGAATGACTCAACTGTATGCAGCGATGGCAAAACCCCCGGCTTTAAAAGTTTTGTGTCCGGGGATGTTGGGTTACAATTTGCGGGACGATTGGGCTTATGAAAATGGGGCGTTTTGTTGGCAGATTAACCTCGGTTGGGCGGTTCAGTTAGCTGCCGAAACTGCCCGTTTATGGGGGGATGAGGTGGCTTATGGGGTACTTTGTGAGGCTGCCAGAAATCTGCCGTTACAGGAGCCATCTCCGCGCTTTGTGGAGAGTTTTCGCAAGTATACTCCAGGGGGATTTTATTTTCAGTGGCGATCGCGCTACTCCGATCTAGAATACTGGCAAACGCGATCGCCTTCTCTCCAAGAGGTAGATTTACCGATGCTGCATATTGGCGGGTGGTTTGATCCCTATTTACGGGGTAATTTACGCTTATACGAGGAAATGAGCCAGAAAAGTCGGTTTCCTCAGCATTTAATCGTTGGGCCTTGGACGCATTTAATTTGGGGACGCAAAGCGGGTCAAATAGATTTTGGCACAACGGCTCAGAGTTTTGTGGATACTTGGCAGATTCGCTGGTTTGATTATTTCTTGAAAGATAGCAAAACGGTGGCATTACCCGCGAAACCGATTCATTGGTTTGAAATGGGAAGCAATCAATGGCGGGAATTGGAGAGTTGGGAGGGCGATCGCGAGGAGATATATTATTGTAGGAGCAATGGTTTGGCGAGTATGCGGGAGGATGCTGGCGTTTTATCGCGAGAATGCCCGGAAGATGCCGCAGAAGATGTTTTTGTGCGCGATCCTTGGCGACCTGTCCCGGCTTTGGGGGGTCATGCTGCTATTCCGGCGGGAATGATGGCGCGATCGCATTTGGAGGGTCGCAGCGATATTCTAACTTATACCACCCCAACGTTGACCGCAGACATCACAATCTTGGGTGTTGTAGTGGTTACAATTTATTGCGAAGTTGATGCACCGAGTTTCGATCTGTGTGCGGTTTTATCTGTTGTAGACCCACAACAAGAAGTTTATAATTTTACGCAAGGATACATCCGCGTTAACGATGGGGCAACTCCCGTTCGTCTACCGTTACAAGCTACCTGCATGAGAATTAAGGCAGGAAATTGTTTGCGGTTGAGTCTGAGTGCTGATTGTTATCCTGCATATCGCATAAACCCTGGAAATCAGCCAGAAGCCGGAAATAACTCGATCGATGCTAGAATTTTGACTTTCAGCAACAAAAGTGGTGGTGATACCCCTTCAAAGCTATCCCTTCGTTGTATTTCTTAGTATTTCTGAGCGCCGTGAACTCCGAATTTTCCACTATGATAGGAATATCGCTTGTTGCTAATACTGAGTCAAAACCACTGATGCTCAATTCTGATGACACTTTAATTTGGACTGCTGAAGCGAAAGTCAAGCTCAAAAATATTCCGTTTTATGCGCGTCCACAAGCTCGTAAACGCATCGAAGAATTAGCTTTTGCTGCGGAATCACCGAAGGTAACAGTGGAGTTAGTAGAACAAGCTAGAGTTGAATTCGGTCAATAACGCGATCGCATTTTGTCCGGCTCTGGTTCAATTCAATATTTCTGACAAAATCGCGGTTATTTTGGCGGTTTTCAGCGTTTTTCGTCCTTATATTCTTGGTAAAAGCAATGACTGTTTTTTCTCGCCTATTGGGTGTGTCTTTTTTTCTGGCTTTAGGGTTGGCTCATCCCAGTGTAATTGCTGAGACTGTACCCAAAGCAGTTGATGAGGCGATCGCCCCGTCTTTTTTCGCTTTTGAAGAAGGATATCAAATGGGTTACCAACTCGGCTTTCAGCAAGGACAGGAAGCCCAATACAGTCAAGCTGAGTACAACCCACAAATTTTAGGGACTGGTAACGGCTTTGAATACGACTACGAAAACGAAAACGATAAACGCGCTCAAGTGGGCTATCAAGCCGGGTTTTTAGCGGGTTTCCACGATGGCTATTACCCGACGATGGATATCAACGAACCCGCAGTAGAGCGTTTTAATACGGGGTATGATGCCGGATTCACTGCCGGAAGTCAAGCCGCAATTGTCTGTCAGCAAGCCCCCAATGGCCTTTATCAGCCTACTCCTAATCCTCAATCCCCCAAAGATAAACCCTACAGTAGCGGTTACCAAGTCGGTTATTGGCAAGGGTTCGATCGCGCTTGGGCTAATTTCTAAAATATCTTTTTTAAACCCGAAGCCCCGACTCAACACTAGCCGGGGCTTCTTTTTGGGGAGAAAAACAACTAACTCTCAATAGCAAGTTCTTGAGATTCTCGTTTTAATATGGCGATCAGTTCGCGATCGCCCTTCGCAGTCGCCACCTGTATCCGGTGTTCGAGATGCCGACGAATATTCTCTAAATGGATTTGTTGAGCTAAATTGTGACGAGTTTGGCGTTCTGAGTTGTTGAGTTCAGGAATAGAAGGCAACGATTTGAGTTGACAAGTCGCTCTCGGCCCGCTTTGGGTTTGCACATAAGTCTGTTGACCGTAAGGAACGCCGCGATACTGTAAAGGGGGTTTGGGCTTTAACTCCAGTACATGACGAGGATGATTTTTCCGCCAAGCTTGACCGCGATAACTACCTGCAATTTCACCCTCAGTCACCTCTAGGGACAGGGGAGCGCGATCGTAATTCACGCCACGATAAGTATATTGCATTTTTTACTCTCCGATTATTAAAAAAAAATTATTAGATTGCGAAACAGGATTTTAATCTGCTAAGATGCGTTATCAAAATCTTTAGTTCTGTCTGTATCTATTTTGACACTTTTTTCAAAAAAGTGGCAAATGTTACAAAAACCTAACAAAAAAGCTATCTTAAAGTAAGGGTAGGGGGGTTTCCCGGTAAATGGGGAACAAAACTTGAAAGACTGAACCCCGATCGAGTCTGCTATTCACGGTAATTGACCCACCGCAGCGTTCTACTAATTGATGCACAATAGTTAAGCCCAAACCCGCTCCCCGACTGCCTTCTGACTCAGTAGAGCGACCGCGATAAAAGCTGTCAAAGATGCGATGAACCTCGTTTTTAGCAATACCAATCCCGGTATCTTTGACGGTGAGTTGGATTTGTTCTCCTTGGGGTTGAGCCATCACCGACACGCGACCTTGAGCTAAGGTAAATTGCAGGCTGTTGTTCAGAAGATGAATCACAATTTGTCGCAGCCAAGTAGGACGACAAGCGACAGGAGGTAAACCCGGTGTGAGGGTATAGCCCAGTTGAATTCCCTTTTCTGAAGCTAGGGGTTGATAGGTACTGACAATGGTGGGTAAAACTTCTTCGAGAAGGGTGTAGAGGGGCATTCGGGGATTGGTAGTATTGAGGCTAGTCAGCAAACGGATACCGCAAATGAGAGCGTTTTGGCGATCGCATTCTTGTTGGAGTAACGACAAATAGCGCTGACGCTGACGGGCTTTTAGATTGGGAGAATGCAGCAAACTCAACGCTGTTTTCATGCGAGTCAGGGCAATACTGAGTTCTTGTAACCCTTGTTCAAAAAAGTGCTGTTCGCGACTGGGAGAGAGGGCTTGTTGTTCGATTTGTATGATGCTATCGTTACTTTGATTCAAATATTGCTGAAGTAGTTGAGTTAGAATCTCTGAATTGGGAGTTTTTAACTCATCTAAAAAAGGATGAGTTAAAGTGGTTACAGTATCGTCGGCGATCGCAACGGCATTTTGGAGAATCACCATACTTTGGCGAATTGTTTCGGGTTCAAAACTGTACGCGACAGCCGTTTCAGTGGTGGTTGTCAGCCAGCGAATGGCTAAAACAACGCCTCCTTGGGACGTAAGGGCAATAAAACAGGCTTCATCCCGGCGGATTTGTCCGGGTTGTAGCGGTACAAAAATGCCAACGGTTTGCTCTGAGGAAGGTGGTGATTCGGCGAATTGATAAACCGCGAGCCTCTCTGGTAAAAGCGAATGTGTTGGTGCAATCTCTGCATACCACTGAGCGATCGCGTCTCCCTTAAGCCATAAAGTAACAGATTCTCCTGACTCAAGCGACCACTGCATCAAGGCAATTACCCAAGTTTCCAAGGTAGATAAAGCTAGAGATTGCCCTTCGCGATCGCGACTCATTTGTTGATATATAGATAAGGGAGGAGCAGATTCAGTCATTTAGATTAATCTCAACAATTTTCTTTACATTTCTTATTAATTATTGAAGCGTAAAATTTCTCAAACGGGATGACATCACTCCTTTATATTTCTTGATAGTTTTCCTCAAAGATTTTCGTTAAGCTAGAACTAAGTTCTTTCAAGGAGAATCAATTGTGAACGCTGGTTCAGAAAACATTTCAAAGCACTTTAATTGGTCAATCCCGATTTTACTGGCTTTAGCTTTCTGGTTAAGCAGTAGCTTGTTGTTAGATTTAGCCATTGTCCCAGGTCTATATGCTAGTGGCATGATGTCACAGTCAGGATTTGCTAGTGCTGGCTACTTAATTTTCGGTACATTTAACCACATTGAACTCCTGTGTGCTGGCTTAGTGCTTACGGGTTGTTTGGTTTTGTGGAGTCAACATCAATTTACTCCCAATCATTCTCGCCGTTCTTTAGTCTTTGCGGCGATTTTATTGGCAATTGCTATTATTTATACCTACATTTTGACTCCCCAGATGAGTGGTTTGGCCATACAACTTAATCTTTTTGAGCCAATGACAATGCCACCTGCTATGATGGAGATGCACAGTGGATATTGGGTTTTAGAAGTATTGAAGTTAGCTATTGGTGCGACTCTACTGCGCTGGTGCTATCTTGACTCCGCTAGATCGAATATCGCGTAGCACATCACATCCTCACACCATTTATCCCCCCTCAAAACTCTTGAGGGGTTTTTTGCGTCTGAAATCAAATTTTGAGATGATGGGTAAACTTATCGGGAATCAACCCGGAAATCTGTGTATTCGATCGCCATTACATGGAGATAGGGGCGATAATGCGTAAACTTATACTAATCGGAAAATGGAGCGCGATCGCAGGCGCTACAATGACGTTGGGGGCTTGTTTAGCGGCAATTCCTTTTAACTTAGCCGCAGAACGCCAGGAAAAAGTTATTTACCCGGAGATCGAGCAATGGATTGAGGTTACCGACAAAACTTGGAATCCAGATCGCAACCCGAAAAATTCTCTTACGCTTAAGTATAGTAGTTACACTAGTGCATTTAAACTACGCGACTTAACTCATCATTTGGGTTTTTATGCCGTCGATCCTCATTATGTCCAAACTCAACCTAAACTCAGTCAAAGCAACCGCCAGAAATTCGAGCAAATTGAAGCTACTTTAGTAGAATACCTCGAAACGGTTATTAAAACTGAAGCTACACCGCCGCCGTCTTCATTACAGCAATATTGGCAAGAAAATGAGCTAAAAATAGCCGAAATTCGCAATTTTTCACGTTATTACACAACGCCGCGCTATCCTTTAAATCTAGATTGGGTGAGATATAACGATGCTGAAGATATCCGCGAACCCAACGGGATTGGAAACTTAAAAAACTTACAAAATATTTTATTGCTCGATGCGCTCATACACCAAGAACAAGGTAATCTGGCTTTAGCTTCTGATAGTCTGGATGCAGCTTACGAACTCTCTCTAGCCGTCAATAATCGCCTTTCTACCATAGAACAAGCCGATTATCTCAATCTCGTACAGCAACAAGCCCTGATACTCCGAAAATTCGATAACCTCTCCCCAGAATTTGCCGAACGATTAGCCCAAGATTACCATGCTGCGATCTCGATCGCCCTCCGCGCTAAAATAACGGCAGATTTTAATGCTAACTCTGTAAGTCCCTTATCCCAACAAACAGCAATCTCGCCAGAAACTGCTTATCCGACTTGGTTACCGCGTTGGGGCTTATGGAAAAATGTG
Organism: Jaaginema sp. PMC 1080.18; assembly: GCA_035968055.1. Lineage (GTDB taxonomy): Bacteria > Cyanobacteriota > Cyanobacteriia > Cyanobacteriales > Spirulinaceae > Jaaginema. Next base: position 41,560 of record JAWQFT010000020.1, read on the forward strand.
GCAGTTCGTCACAACGCGATCGCATTATACCAAACCCAGAAGGATAGCCTCGAACAACTGATCGCCAACCGCAGTTGTAACCCGGAGATAGCTGATGAAAAAATGGAGCAACTTTGGCAAAAAGCGACGCAATTAGAACAAGAAATTGAGTTAACCCAACTCATTGTGCAAGCTAAGGCGCAATACGCTCAAAATCGAGAATTTCCAGCGACTTTAGACAATCTTGCTTCTCGCTCTTGTCCCGGCCTCACCTGGGAGTATAAGCTGAATGCTGATGGTACAGCTTCGCTTCTAGGACAAGGGAAAACTATTGTTCTCAAACCACCAAAATGACGCATAAATGCCCAAATTTACCCTCAAAATGCCAATTGCGTCAAGCCACTCAAACGGATATTTGGGCTATTCGGCAGTTGGTATTCGGGGCAAAACTCGACCCCACTCAGCTACGCTGGCAGCAGTTTTGGCTGATAGAATGTAGCGGTAAAGTTGTCGCTTGCGGTCAATTGCGGAACTTCCCCGATGCACAAGAACTGGGTAGTTTAGTCGTCGCTAAACCGTGGCGCGATCGCGACTTTGGTACAATTTTAACGGAAAAATTAATTGCTCAAAGGACGAAGCCCTTATATTTGGAATGTTTGGGTAAAAAATTGGTTCAATATTATCAAAAACTAGACTTTGTTCTCGTCAACTATTCAGAACTGCCTTCCTCGCTACAAAGCAAATTCAGAATATCTCATCTAGCCCGGCGTTTCCTGGGAATTCCCATCGATTTTATGAAATATTACATCATCCAGAAATAACCCTGTTGAGATTGGTACACTACAACAGTAAACAATTCCAATTTCATTGATGACAACTCACTTTATCGCTGCCGAAATCGACCTACAAGAAAATCCAGTACAACTGCAAAAAGAAATTGAAAAAGAACTCAAGCAAAAAGGCGAACCCCTGCGTTGGGCTGTGACACAAGTGCATCAAGACAAACAAACCGTCGCCGTAGAAGCGATTGTAACCCGCGATTCTTAAAACCGTGAAACAACGACCATTTACGGCTGTTTTAATCGTTCCTACCGGAATTGGGGCGAAGATTGGCGGATATGCCGGAGATGCAATACCTGTGGTACGAGCAATGGCGCAAGTGTGCGATCGCCTCATTACCCATCCTAACGTACTCAACGGCGCACAACTCTATTGGAATGCGCCCCATATTCACTATGTCGAAGGATACGCCCTCGACCAGTTTGCCGCAGGATTGTGGGGACTGCAACCCGTTCATCAAAACCGCATTGGCTTGTTACTCGATGCTGCCATCGAACCCGAACTGCGTCTGCGCCATATTCAAGCCGCAGAAGCCGCGAAAGCCACCTTGGGGTTAAATTTGACCGATTATGTAGTTACAGACGCTCCTATCGGCGTAGAACTGCGAATGGCGGCATCGGGAGCAAGCTGGGGAACAATTCAAAATCAAGGAACATTGCTGCGGGGGGCCCAAACCCTAATTCAGAAAGCCCAAGCCGACGCAATTGCCGTAGTCGCTCGTTTTCCCGACGAAGAACCCGATAACCCCAGTTTACAGGATTATCGTCACGGAGTTGGGGTAGACGCGATCGCGGGGGCTGAAGCCGTAATTTCCCATCTCATTGTACGCCAGTTCCAGATTCCCTGCGCCCACGCCCCTGCTTTGGCCCCCCTTCCCGTCGATGCCGCAGTTTCCCCCAAAGCCGCCGCCGAGGAGTTGGGTTATACATTCCTTCCCTGCGTCCTCATGGGCTTATCCCGCGCCCCCCGCTTCCTTACTAACCCTTCTCCTCAAGGAATTTGGGCCGATAGCGTCGATGCCGTTATCATCCCCGCCAATGCTTGCGGCGGTAGTGCTACCCTAAGTTTGAGTCAGTCTCAAATTATTACCGTGACTGACAATCACACCCAAATGCAAGTCCCGGCTGCCCCTTTAGGCATCAAAGCCATCGAAGTCAACTCTTACCTCGAAGCGGTGGGTGTTTTAGCCGCTTTACAAGCCGGAGTCAATCCTCTTGCCTTGCGTCCAGAAGTCTCGCGTTTGCATTGCATTACCTAAAACCAGAAGCCCGTGAAAGATTCCAATTCTCCTCCTGTTGAACCCCTAACGCGATCGCAAGTTTTGATTGCGATGGGTGCAACTGCTATCATCTTACTCGCGATCGCCAAATTATGGGAATACTTAGGTTCGGTGACCCGAATGCCTTTACAATTTACAAGCAAAGGCTTTTTACTGGGTTTGGCTCTCGCCGGTGGGATTACCCTAGCCAGTAGTATTGCACATCGAGTTTGGCCTGCTTATCGTCGTAGTGCCGACTTTTACCTGAAATTAGTCCTCAAACCCCTCGTTTTCACCGATTTTATTTGGTTAGGACTACTTCCTGGCTTAAGCGAAGAATTGCTCTTTCGCGGCATCATGTTACCCGCTTTGGGCATGAATATCACCGCTTTAATACTAACCAGTATCCTGTTTGGGGTATTGCACTTTAGCGGTACGCAACAATGGCCTTACATTATCTGGGCTACCACCATTGGCTTTGTCCTCGGTTTGAGTGCCTTACTGACGGGTAATCTTCTCATCCCCATTGTTGCCCATATCCTCACCAACTTCCTCTCAGGATGCTTGTGGAAATGGCAAAATCCAGTTAATCTACCAGAATCTCAATAAACGCACAATCATCTTAAGCTATGGTGAATCCCCTGGCAATTCTCGATGGCTTATCCGCCTCCTCTCCCCATCGCGAACACTTGATACCGCAACTACAACAAGAATTTGGCTGGATGGGTGAATTTCTCGACAATGGGGAGTTGCAACGCTGTTTCGATACAGATTACCCCATCGCCATCTTAAAAAACCTGCTGACTAATCACTGTGCCATCGTTTTTGTTTACGGCACATTGTTATCTGGTGAAAGCAACTGCCACTACCTGAAAAATGCCGCTTTCGTTGCTGAAGATATCCTAGAAAACGCCCTTCTCTACAACTGCGGCCCTTATCCCATGTTACTACCTGGCGCTGGCAGAGTTCACGGTCAAGTGTATCACGTCCCTTTGTGCGATCTTCCCGCCCTTGATGCCCTAGAAGGACACCCCCATCATTATTACCGCCAAATTATTGCCCTCCACAGTGGTACATCCGCTTGGGTGTATTTTGGCCGCGAACAATACGTTACTTCCTGTCAACTCATTGTAAGCGGTCGTTGGCGCGATCGCGTGACGCATTAATTTTTCCTCGTTCCTAGACTCAAGCCTGGGTTTGGGAGTGGGAAGAGGGGGAGGAGTGGGAGGAAAAGAACTGTACAACAGGTAGACCATTAGTGGCCCAGTTGTAACAATGTGAGGGTAAATGACCCCAAAAAAGGGGCTTTGAGGCTGATTCTCGCTTTCTGAAAATTACACCTAGGTATAACGTTTTCCCGCAGGTGCTTAACCAGATTAAAACAAGATTAAGTAAATGGATTTATGAGTTAGTTTGACGGGCTTTTTTGACCATTTCAATTAAAGTGTGATGTGCATCTTCAGAATCAGTTAATTCAGGCTCAAAATTGATAGAAATTGGGACAGTTTCGCCGTTAATTGTGGCTGCCAAATTCATCTGTTGCGGTTCAATCGAAAGCATTTTAGCGGCAGTGGCTTCGGGCTGCTTGCCGTAGATTTTAGCGTAGAGTAAGATAGCATCGGCGTGGTCGTCGTTCATGTGAGCGCAAATGCGATCGCTCACTGCTGGAGTAATTGGATCGGCCATAATTTTTATTTTCCTAAAATACGTTGGCAAAAACTTATAATAACGTCGAGGCGATCGCATTGTTGCGGATAATCTATTTTAGGCCGCGCGATCGCGATTAAGGGAATATCTAACTCCTCAGCGACTTGTTGCTTAACTGCCTCTCCTCCCGCCTTCCCAGAAGCTTTTGTCACAACTAGGGTAATGCCCCACTGCTGCCACAAAGCCCGCTCAAACGCCGCAGAATAGGGAGGACGCAACGCGATAATTCGTTCTGGAGGCATCCCGGCGGCGATCGCTCTTGTGAGAGAATCAAGACTGGGGAGAATGCGAGCAAATAAAGTAGCGCGAGATTGCCAATCTCGAAACAAGGGCAATACCTGCACCCCTACCGTCAACAAAACGCGCTGATTGGCTAGATAATCGCTTTCTAACAGCGTCGCAAAGCTATCGAGATAAATTACCTTAGAATTTTCGGTAGAGGGGCGTTCGTAGCGCAAATACGGCAGATGAAGATGACGGGCGATCGCGATCGCGTTTTCTGAGATAATCGTAGCGAAAGGATGAGACGCATCTACAATCCCCACAATGCCCTGTTGCTGCACAAACTCCCCCAGAGAAGCGGCGGCAATGCGTCCCACCCAAACTTCCAGAAAAGGCGAAACCGGGTACAACTTGCGAGCTTCAGGAGTCGTTACCGTAATTAAACAACAAAAATGGCGAGACGCGATCGCCTCAGCAATACTGCGGCTTTCCCTCGTCCCACCAATCAACCAAATCCGAGGCAATCTCGCGCTACATTCAAGCATCGGTACACCTTCACTTGTCAACATCAGCCCATTTCCCACGGGAGAAGGGTTGCCAGTAAAAATGCCCCCATCAGTTTACTGCTAGAGCGCTTTTTTGAGTAACTTTTATCGACCCTTAAGAGCCTTTTGAAAATTATGGCGATAAGACTTATTCACCACCACCAACGCCGGCCATAACAACGACAAAGTGATACGATTACCAAGACTAGGTTGGAAATTGGTGCGTCGGAAGCCTTTCCAGAACTTCCAAGCCCCCCAAGCGTAACCCCCAACCAAAACTGCCAAGACTAAAAATTTAACGACCATACCTGAAAATCCAATTAACAAAACAGCAACGTTATCGAACAGCGTTTATGTTTGCCCTTTCCTCATTCTAAGCAAACCAGAAAAGAAGTGGCTTGAATCCTTAGCTACAGCGTTGCCCTAACTCATTCCGCGAGCCAGAGACAAAATTATAAAACCTGATGGGTATAGGAATGCTGCTTGACATTATCCTCCGTCCGCACCAAATTCTCCGCATTCAGCAGGCGTTTGCGCTCAACCGAGTAGTTAAAGTCTTTTTTGACTGTTCCTACCGGAATATGGCTTTGAGCTTCGGTACGCCGTTTATAAGTCCGGGCTGCGGCTACCGCACGTTCGGGGAAATCTTCACATAACTTAGCACTTTGGGGAAACTCTGACGGAATCTTAATGGTCTCAGCCTTAAAGAAAGCGCTCAAAGGTTGCCCCCAAGCTTGCTGATAAGAAGTGGGAATCCCTTTGAGCAAAGCTTCTAACGCCGAGGACGGGATAGGTTCAATGGTTTCTACTTCCCGAACGCCATCTTCATCCCGAATAAAGCAAGTGGCTAAACCAAAAACACAATAATCGTCAATATTGATATCGGGAGCGTTTGGGAACAATTTTTCAGTAGTCATATACACAAAGATAGTGAATTGCTTAAGAAGTTTCGCGTTGAAGGCAATTATGTTGAATTGTATTGTATCAAGCTATGCTGAGATGCAACCGCCAGTCCCCTTATCCTGTCACAGTTCGCAATATCTTTTTGACAACTCCCTAGCGCAAACCCAGGGGGATTTGTCGCAGTCAACAGAAAAATAAGGGTTTCAGCTAACAGATATATTGTCTTAAATTTAAAATTCTACTAATATGGCAACTCTCATCTTTTTTGATTTTGATATAATATTAATAATTGCATAAATATGAGATTTTATGTTAAAAACAGTTCGCATCAAAAATTTTCGCGGTTTTGATTATTTTGAACTGCAAAATTTAGGACGAATTAATTTATTAGTTGGCAAAAATAATAGTGGTAAAACTTCTGTTCTTGAGGCTATCCAGTTACTAACTTCTGGCACAAATATTGAGCCGTTAACCGAAATAATGCTCAATCGGGGTGAGTTTGTCTGGAATGACGAAGATTCTCCTCAGCGTGAAATAGAAATTTGTCATCTTTTTCGCGATCGCAACCTCAAAGATAGAAACATTGTTATTTCTGGTCAAAAGCAAATTATTCAAGATAATCATCAGCAAATTGTCGATCTAGAATTAACTGCTTCTATTCACGATCAATCCATTTATCCTCATCAATATGGAGAAATACCTCCTTATAACCAACAAATACCAGCTATTCCTCGCAAACTATTGTCTATCGATTTTAGTTGCGATCGCGAAAAAGTAAACCAAGGCTATATTCTCTCCGACCAATATAACTTACCCTTCAAGAAAATATATTCTACTTCAGAGCAAAGTAAAGTTGTTTTCAACAATCAATTTATTTTACCAAACTCTTTGACAATAGATAGAATGATTGACTTATTCAATCAAGTTGTTCTCAATCCCGAAGAAGTAATTTTAAATGAAGCACTACAAATTATCGAGCCAAAAATTGAAAGAATTGCTGCGGTTATTGATAAAAGAAATGGAATTATTCCTAGTGGACGCGGTGGCTTTGTTGTCCGCTTGGCAGACAGCGAACAACGGATTTCCATTGGTAGCTTAGGGGATGGAATTTGGCGGATGTTAGGTTTAGCTTTATCCCTGGCTAGTGCCAAAGGTGGTGTTTTGTTAGTTGATGAAATTGATACAGGTTTACATTTCACCGCTTTAACGGATATGTGGAAATTGATATGGGAAACAGCTAAAAAGCTCGATGTTCAAGTTTTTGCGGTTCTACCGGACTTGCGGTGTTAGATCACCCCTCGAAATGCCAAGAGATTAAG
>JAWQFT010000021.1:0-48247 GCA_035968055.1 Jaaginema sp. PMC 1080.18
CCCCATCCCCGAACACCCCCGTCCTTACCGAGTACGGGGTCGTGTTGCCCTGGTTGGCGATGCTGCCGGGACGGTTACGAAGTCTTCTGGAGAAGGCATCTACTTCGCGGCTAAATCTGCCCGGATGTGCGCCGAAACCATCGTTGAGGCGAGTAACTGCGGTCAAACGATCCCCCAAGAACGCGACCTCAAACTCTACATCAAACGTTGGGACAAGCAATACGGCATGACCTACTTGGTCTTAGACCTTTTGCAACGAGTTTTCTACCGCACTGATGCCACTCGCGAAGCTTTTGTGGAAATGTGTTCGGACAAAGACGTACAGCGTTTGACTTTTGACAGCTATTTGTACAAAACTGTCGTTCCGGCAAATCCTTTGATTCAAATGAAGATTACGGCGAAGACTCTGGGTAGCTTGTTACGCGGTAACGCCCTCGCACCGTAAAAAGTTTCCTCTCACACCACCATTACACCTTACAATCGTTCGGATAGCATCAGAGACATTCTCTGGTGCTATTTTGTAATTTTCAGCAAGGGAGAATCAGCCCCAGAGTCAATCCCAAATTATCGGGGCTTTGAACCCTTGATTATGAGTATTTCCAGAAGTGGAAAATTCTGACAAATGCTCTAAACACCTGATGCTGTTGTAGAAAGTCGCACATGACGTTATCAAGTTGTAACGATGTCAGTGCGAATGACTATATTACGAGTTGAGGAGTTGTTTAACAGTTTTATCTAACTCTTTGGGCTTAAACGGTTTGGCGATGTAGGCATCTGCACCTTGCTTCATACCCCAGTAGCGATCGAACTCCTCGCCTTTGCTCGTACACATCAAAACCGGAATATGTTTGGTGATGTCAGTATTTTTGAGTTTTCGGCAAAACTCATAACCGTTCATTTGGGGCATCACAATATCTGTAATGACCAAATCGGGCAAATTGCCGTTACCGTCCAAAAGACGTGCCAGCGCTTCTGCTCCATTACTGGCTTCCGAGACAATGATATCGTTACTCTTCAGCAACGACGAGATCATTTCTCGTTGGGAAGGACTATCATCAACGACCAGAATGTGACTCATACCCTTTGTTGAACTTTGCCGATAATGTGATTTTGTAATGGGTGATTGGGCTAGCACTTTTACCCAAACTTTTATGTTACTAAATAACTGCCATTCAATCTTACGCGGGTTGATAGGGAAAGGGCAATACAAACGGAAAGGATCGTGGTGTAGTGACTGAAAAGCGATCGCCTTCACAATAAACTATTGCTCTAGTATAAGTATATCCCGCTAAGAATAGTGCTGTTTGAGAAAAAATCATCAACCCTTGCAGAAAAGCGATCTGAAGCGGCAATAATAGGGCTAATGGCAGCGAGTTGAATTATGGTCTGGACTACATCAGCTTGGGTAAAAGGTTCTTATTGTCAAATTCTGAGCTTGGTTCTCTTAGGGATCGCTGGGGGCAATCTCCAGGAAGCGATCGCCCAAGTTCCCCCCACCGAAACTAACCAAGATCGCCTGATCCAACCCGATCGCGATCTTCCCGAACCGCTCCCCCCGGCAGACCCCACTTTAGAAACACCGCCTACACCCCCTACGCCCCCTGCTGCGACTCCTGAAGCTGGGGAGATCGCTGTCGAAACCCTCGAAATTAGCGGCAGTACCGTGTATGACAAGGCAACCTGGGCAAATTTGGTCGATCCTTATCTCGGTCGTTCTGTCAGCCTTGCTTCCTTGGAAGATTTAGCCGATACCATTACCCAACGTTACCTCGAAGCGGGTTATATTACTTCGCGCGCCATTTTAATCGAAGATTCCCTGGAAAGCGGCAATATCCAAATCCAAATCCTCGAAGGCAAAATCGAACGCATCCAGGTTGAAGGGCCGGGCAATCTCCAAGAATATGTGCGTCGTCGGGCAGCATTAGGGACTCATACACCCCTCAATACCAACGAACTTGAAGCCCAACTCAGATTGTTGCGAAACGACCCCTTGCTGGCGAATATCGAAGCGACTCTGCGCCAAGGCGAAACCCCCTTGGGGAGTATTTTAGCCATTCGGGTCGAACCGACTAAAAATGTGACGGGCTTGGCAAGTATTGATAATTATTCTCCTCCCAGTGTGGGGTCAGAACGTTTGACTCTCCAGGGCAGTTATCGCAACCTCAGCGGCCTGGGGGATAGTTTGACTGCGAACTACAAAACAACGCTACAGGGCGGTTCTCAGACCCTAGAGTTTTTGTACCGCCTTCCTCTCAATCCTATGGATGGGACGCTACAACTGCGAACTTCGTTGAATTGGAATAATGTGATTCAACCGGAGTTTCGGGTGTTTGAGATTGGTGGGTCTTCGCAACTGTACGAAATTAGCTTTCGTCAACCGTTGATTCGCACTCCCCAAGAGGAGTTTGCCTTGTCGATTGCTTATGCATACCAAACGGGGCAGACTTTTACGTTTGCCGGGCCGACTCCGTTTGGTTTCGGGCCGAATGCGGAGGGGATTAGTACCACTAGCGTTATTAAACTCGGTCAGGATTATGTGTGGCGGGATATTAGTGGGGCTTGGGCGTTGCGATCGCAGTTTAATATTGGTACGGGCTTTTTGGGGGCTACTGCTAACGCCGAACCGATTCCCGATGGTCATTTTTTCAGTTGGTTGGGACAAGTCCAACGGGTTCAGGTGTTTAGTGCCGACCATTTCGCGATCGCGTCGTTCGATCTCCAGTTGGCTACCGATAGTTTACTGTCTTCTCAGCAATTTGTCGTCGGGGGCGGTCAATCGGTGCGCGGTTTTCGCCAAAATGTCCGCGCGGGAGATAATGGTTTGCGTTTTTCTCTTGAAGATCGCTTGATTCTACAGCGAGATGAAGCCGGACAGCCCGTGTTTGTGTTTGCTCCCTTTTTTGATTTAGGATTGGTGTGGAATGCGAAAGATAATCCTAATTTGCTCGCCGACCAAAATTTAATTGCCGGAATTGGGGCCGGAATTCTTTGGCAACCGCTACCCCAGGTAAGTGTTCGACTGGATTACGGTTATCCTTTGGTGGAACTGCGCGATCGCGGGACGAATGCTCAAGATGACGGTTTTTATTTTAGTTTGGGCTACCAGTTTTAATTTGATTACAGACTTTAAAAATTCAATAATATGATGACTTTAATTGACTCGAATGTTTGGCATCACTGGATCGACCGTTTATGTACTTTTTTGTTCTTTGGTACGGTGGTGGGGGCTTTTTGGTTCGCTTCTAAAATGGATTAAGTTTCTAACTATACGTTAACCTGATAATAACCTTTGTTGTTATTAAATTAATGCAGTACCGTGACTCAAAAACTGCAACTTCAAACTACTACAACTTTTGGCGATTGGGCTTATCTGGCGATCAATCGTCATTATCACAAAATGTTGAAACACGAAGCGGGGGTTCTTCAAGATCGCGATCCTGAAGAACTCCACCAAATGCGGGTGGGAATGCGGCGTTTGCGGACGGCGATCGCGGGTTTTGCCCCAGCAATTAGGTTACCGAAAGCAGCACGAGAAAAGCAAGTTGCTCTAGTTGCCCGTATTCTGGGAAAATTGCGCGATCTCGATGTTTTGCAAGCTACTTTGACAGAAAACTATTATCCCGTCTTGCCCCCTGCGGAACAAAAACAACTGCAAAAAGCGCTTAAGAAGCTTAAAAAAGAGCGTAAAACTCAATTTATACAAGTTGAAACTCTACTACAAGATAAAGTTTATGTCAAGCTAAAAACCCATTTTGAACGGTGGCTTCATACTCCTCAATATCAGTCTTTGGCTGAGGTTAATATTGACTGGATATTGCCGGATTTGTTATTACCTCAAACCAGTAAGTTACTCTTACATCCGGGATGGTTAGTCGGGTTGAAAATCGCAGATGGGGAATTTGTTATTCCTGAATTGCTCGAACCCCAAGATAGCGACAATCTTTTAAGTAATTGCGATGAAACTCTCCACAGTTTACGCAAAGAAGCCAAGCGATCGCGTTACCAAATGGAACTATTTGAACAGTTTTATGGTGAGGAATATGGCCAAGTTCTCAAAAACATTAAGAAAATTCAAAGTATTTTGGGAAACATTCAAGATGGGTCTGTTTTAACTGACTTTTTAAACCAAGCACTCCAAATTGATTTGACCCAAAAAATGCCTATTTTAGCGGCTCAATTACAACGCGATCGCCTTGAGCATTGGCAAGAATGGCAAGTTCTTCAGAGTCAATTTCTCGATGCGTCTTGGCGAAAGAACTTGCGTCACATGATGCAACATCCTCAATCTGAATCCTTTATTTCAACGTCGCATCCAGACGATTCAAAGGCCAAAAACGGACGACAGCCCGACCAATAATATTTTCTTGAGGAACTGAACCCCAGATATGAGAATCGCAACTGGCCATGCGATTATCTCCTAATACTAAATATTCTGATTCCGGTACGACCACAGGGCCAAAGTTGTAATCCGGTTCGTTGTTAATGTAGTTTTCTGATAAGGCTTGGTTATTCACGAAAACTACGCCGTTTTCGATGCGGATTTCTTCTCCGGGTAAACCAATGACGCGCTTAATGTAAGCATCTTTGATAGGGGTGTTGTCGTCAATGGCAAAGCGTTGGGGAGTGCATTGTTTAGCGGTATTGGGGGGGGTAAAGACAATAATTTCACCGCGTTTTGGAGTTTTGAAATGATAGCTAACTTTTTCGATAATGAGGCGATCGTTAATTTCTAACGTAGGCAACATGGATTCAGACGGAATGTAGCGGGCTTCTGCAATAAAGCTACGAATTCCTAAGGCCAAAACTAAGCTGAGGGCGAGGGTTTTTCCTCCTTCGATCCAGGGATTTTGTTGCTCTTTATTCATAGAAGTTAAACGGGCGAAAAATAAATGATGAAAATGCAATAGGGCTATAAGAAGTTTTATTCTAACAAAGAGTTAAACCAGATGGCATTCCCGGTTTTGGCATCGAATAAGTGGATTTTTTCGAGAGTCATGGATAACCAAACGGTTTGCCCTTTTTCCACTAAGTTATCGGGGGGTAAACGGACTTGTAAAACGGTTTGTGCGTTTTGAGTGAGATGCACGGTGATGTAGGTATCGTTCCCCAAAGCTTCTACTAAGTCTACTGTAACTTCAATGTTCTTAACGGCGGCGGGGCTGAGGCTGAGATGTTCGGGTCGAATTCCCAACAGCAGCGATCGCCCATCGTAGGGTCTGAGGGCTTCTAACCAGGTTTCCGGTAGGGTAAAGCGAAATTGGTCGTGGGAGATGAGTAAGGGGGCTTTAACGTTCACTGGCAGAAAGTTCATGGGGGGAGACCCAATAAATTCGGCGACAAAGCGATTGGCGGGTTGGTTGTATAATTCTAGGGGACGGGCAAGTTGCTGAATTTCTCCTTGATTCATAACGGCAATGCGATCGCCCATAGTCATGGCTTCAGTTTGGTCGTGGGTGACATAAATTGTCGTGGTTTTGAGTTGTCGCTGGAGTTTGACGATTTGACTGCGAGTTTCGGCCCGAAGTTTCGCGTCTAAGTTGGAGAGGGGTTCGTCCATGAGAAAGACTTGCGGTGAACGGGCGATCGCGCGACCCAAGGCCACCCGTTGCTTTTGACCGCCAGACAGTTGTTTGGGAAGACGCAATAAGAGGTTTTCAATTTGTAATAATTGAGCGACGTTATGGACGCGATCGCGGATAATTTGGTCAGTGGTGGATAGGTATTGCAGTTGGGGAGGAAGCGATCGCGTGGTTCTCGATAACATTTGCTGACCCCAAGTTAACAAACGTCCTTGCCAATCGGAGTTTTCAGGGGGGGGAGAAGGGTTTGTCCGTCGCAAGCCAAAGGCAATATTTTCATACACTGTGAGATGGGGATACAGAGCATAATTTTGAAATACCATAGCGATATCTCGTTCTTTGGGGGCTAGGCTATTAACCAGGCGATCGCCGACGTAAATATTACCCGCCGTTAATTCTTCTAAACCTGCTAAAATCCGCAACAGGGTACTTTTGCCGCAACCAGACGGCCCCACCAATACCATAAATTCACCGTCTTCTACGGCTAAATCAATACAGCGCAAAACATTCACTGCATTGGCTTTTGGGTTGGTTGTTTTACTGCTGTTAAGGCGGTTTTCGCCTTTACGACTGGGAAAACTTTTATAAACTTTTTCTAATACAACTTTGGCCACCGTCGTCTATGTCTTGCCTTTGGGCATTCTTGGGCTTGTTTCTATCTTCTAGGGTACAAGTTTAGAGTCGTTTTTGCCTGCTAATATTGGGAGTTGATTGGCGATCGCTATTTGGGGATTTTGTCAGATCGAAGTTAAGAACCGGCGATCGCCCGAAATTTTCTTTTTTAAAATATGCTTAAAAAGGCAGGTTATACAGCTTTTAAGTACCCCGCTTCAACACAAGTTTCAATAATTTCTCGAACGACTGACCATAAAGGCGGGATACCTTCTTGAACAGCAGCAACGCGCTGCATTACTTGACTGCGTTTAATATCATGTTTGACCCAAGTTCCACCGTAGGTTTTTTGGTTTAGAAATAACGGTTGCAAACGGTCTAAAGCGGCGGCATATTTAGCAGTTGGAGTTGCCGTTTCTTCAAATTCCAGCCACAGTTGTAAAAGGAATTTACCCTGGTCGTCGGGAAGCAAACCAAACAAACGAGAAGCCGCTTGCCTTTCTCTTTCTGATTTACCTTGCAGAGCTAATGTATCGTAGCAAAAAACATCTCCGGCATCAATTTCTACAATATCGTGAATGAGCAGCATTTGGATAGCACGCAGTAAATCCGTTTCGGGAAGGGCGTATTCTGCCAAAATAATAGCCATCATCGCAATATGCCAAGAATGTTCGGCAGTATTTTCAGGTCTAGAATTATCGGCAATTTTGTTTTGACGTAAGATATTTTTGAGCTTGTCAATTTCCAGAATAAAGTTAATTTGTTGAGCAATTCGGTTATCCATTAGCTTAAAAAGTTACAGTAAATTTAAGGGTGGGAAAAGAGTAGGTAAAAATGGGAATTTCGAGACTGATGCAAAAAACTTATCCACGTTTGCGTTTGGATATTAGCACAAGCGACTTGATGGCTGGATTGGGCTTTTTGGGTTTGGGGAATCATCGCGAAGCAGAAATCAACGCTATTCAAGAATTTTGGCAGAAAGAGGTACTGATTGCGCTTTCAGTGCGGACTGGCTTCGATTTACTACTACAAGCTTGGCATTTCCCCCCAGGATCGCAGGTTTTGATGAGTGGGATCAATATTGAGAATATGTTTGCGATTGTACAAGCCCACAACTTGATTCCGGTGGGAGTCGATCTTGATTTTGAGACATTAGCCCCCAATTTGAAAGACTTTGCCGCTAAAATAAACGAAAATACTTGCTTGTGTGTTATTACTCATCTATTCGGCTCTATTGTGCCCTTAGATACTTATGCTAAAATCTGCCAGCAATGGGGAGTCATGCTTGTAGAAGATTGCGCTCAGGGGTTTACAGGAAAGCGGTATTTAGGGCATTCTGAGGCTGATGTGAGTTTGTTTAGCTTCGGCCCGATTAAATCTGCAACGGCTTTGGGTGGGGCTGTGGTGTGGGTGAAGGATGAGACTTTACGACAGAAAATGCAGGGAATTGAGGCGCAATACGAGTTTAAAACTCGGTTTTGGTATGGTAAGCGCTTGCTGAAGTATGTAGTCTTAAAATTTTTGTCGCAGCCGTGGATTTACGATAAGTTACTTTTAATTTTAGAGCAGATGGGACAGGATAGCGATCGCGCTATTGCCAGTTTAGCCCGTGGTTTTGCTGCCGGGGAGTTGTTACCCAAATTGCGCTATCGTCCCCCGTCTCCAATGATAGCTTTACTGCGTCGGCGCTTGCGATCGCGATGGGACAGCCAAGGACGACAAAAAACGGCTCAAATGTTTTTAAGTTGCCTCAACAATGCGGTGCTAATTCCCGGTCAACAAACAGAATATCATTCTTTTTGGTTAGTCGCGATCGCCACTCACAATCCGACTCAATCCATCGTAAAATTAAGACAAAATGGCTTTGATGCAACGCAAGGTGCAACCAGTTTAAGAGCGATGTCAAATTGCCCAATTGCGAAACAAATCTTAGACCAAATTCTCTATCTCCCCATCTCGCCTTTTATGCCAGAATCAACATTATTGCGTTTGGCAGAAATAATCAATCACTACACATTAGCAGCAGTGCCAATTTTTAAAGAAAGTTAGAAATTTAGGCAGTAATTAGGAGTTATCGATTTAATTATCATCTCCAATTCTGAAGATTTACGCGGCAATCGATGACTGCGAAAAATTGCTCAAATAGCTTTAACTCAATGCGGCTGAAATGTAATCGGCTGCGGCTTCTACCATCGCGATCGCGTTTTCGTAGATCATGCGCGTCGGGCCGATTAAACCAACACTACCAACCGGAATATCATGACGATGATAATTCGCGGTAATTAACGCACAAGTATTCAGGGGTTCGAGTTGATTTTCTGTGCCGATTCGCACGGTAACTCGTTTTTGTGTAGAGTCAAATTCTGGCAAATCAAATACTATGGGGAGGAGTTGTTCTTGTCCTTCTTCTAATAAATGTAATAGCATTTGGACTTGCTGTAACTGACAAAACTCTGGTTGACGCAACACCTCCGAAATACCGCGAATCAAAATCGGAGTTGAAGCTGGAAGTTGCGCTCGTCGAGTCAATTCATTAAGTAACTTTTTGAGGAAATTTGTATAGCTGGCAAAATCGCGATCGAGTTCTGTCCAATCTAGTTGGGTTAAGGTTGAAAGGGATTTTCCTTGTAATTTGTGATTGAGAAAGTTAGACAGTAATTGTAGTTCATCGCCAATTAATTGCTGATGTCCCGTAGCTTCTAAAACTGGGGGCAACTCCATTAAAACAGACTGAGTTTGATAAGTATCTGTCACAACAATCAACATCAATTGCGTTGCATTAACTTGAATCAACTGTAAATGATGCAGAATATTGTGAATATTTTGAGGCAAAGTAATCAGGGCAATTTGACCGCTAATCGTTGCTAAAAGTTGGGCTGCACTTTGAAAAAAGCTTTCAAATGAATAACTAATGCCGTCTAGCTGAGTCGTATAAACTTGTTCGATTTGACGGGCCCCCACTTCATTAGGAATCATCAAACGATCGACATAAATACGATAACCTGAATCCGAAGGAATCCGCCCCGCAGAAGTGTAAGGTTGATACAGTAAACCTGCTTTTTCTAACCGTCCCATTGTGTTACGAATGGTGGCAGAACTAACCTTAAAATTGTATTCCTGAGCCAGAGTTTTAGAGCCAACGGGTTCAGCCGTCGCTACATAGTGATGAACCGTGGCTTTTAAAATGTCTTGTTGACGTTCGTTGAGTTTATGCGCTTCAGACATCATCGCAAACTGGGGTTTAAAGAAAACAAAAAATAGATATTAAATGCTTTTGGTAGATTGGCAACAGAAGGCATTTTAGAAAATATTAATATTGGGGGATTGCCGGGTCGATATACACCGAGTAAGCTGCGATGCCTCCTATAATATTTTTAACATTAGTAAACCCCTGAAGGCGTAACCATTGACACATCTGTTGCGATCGCACTCCATGATGACAAAGGACAAAGGTTTCTGTATCGGGATCGAAGCGACTTCTAATGGTGTCCGACCATTGGGAAAACTGACTTAACGGTAACACTTCAAATCCTTCAAGATAAGCAATTTCCACTTCTTGGGGTTCGCGGACATCAATCAACTGTGGAAGAGAAGCTGCGGTAGCAAGGTGTTGAGCAAACGCCTGTACATCCACTTGGGGAATGGGCGGAAACGAGGTAATATCTGCCATGTTGGGAAAATAGTTTGCCAAAAAGTTGTGCTGGCTACAGAGTAGCAGTTTCGCGCTACAGTGTTGTGCATCGTGCTACAGCCTGCAACCCTAACAAAATTGCCCCAAAAGTTTGCAGTCGGGCAAGAGAGAGTGATAATTGAAAAGCTGACGAATATGGCGATCGCGTTTATGAAGTTGCGTTCTTTTTTCTGGGTTTTAGGAAGTTTTGTTCTCATTGCTCTCCTCGTTGCGGGAGCAGGGTTTTTCGGGATTTTAGCTCAAAGTCCTGTTAAATCGCTGTCTTTAGGTCGTGCGGTCAATCCTACAGCCGCTTTGTTTATCCCTCGTCAATCCCCGGTTGTTTTGTCGTTGTTAGTCAATCCCGATCGCGTTGAAGCCTTTAGCGAGGTTGCTGTTCCCCTAAGACAACGAGGACGCGATCGCCGTCGTTTCGACCGCCTCAAAACCAGCATACTCTCCAATCTCAAAATTGACTACGAGCAAGATATCCAGCCCTGGCTCGGAGAAGAAGTCACTTTTGCCCTGACTTCCCCGGATTATGACCGCGATCGCGCGAATGGTTCGCAATTAGGCTATATTGTCGTGGCCAGCAGTCGCGATCGCACTGCCGCTCAGGAATTTCTGCAACGATTGTACAGTCGGGACGCGATCGCCTCGGACTCAGAATTAGTCTTCGAAACCTACAAAGGCGTAAAACTAATCTATCGCCGTAACATCGCGGAAAACCGCTATACTTCAGCCAGTGCTACCATTGGCGATCGCTTTGTCATTTTTGCCAACCATCCCAAAGTGCTGCGCTCGGCTCTTAACAACGTCCAAGCCAGCAATCTCAACCTAGAAAACGCCCTCGGCTACCAAAAAGCCCTCGATGTTATCAAATCTCCCCGCATTGGCTTAGGAGTCATCAACTTACCCGCTCTCGCGGCTTGGATCGCCCAAAAGCCCCTTCCTCCAGAACTAGAGCAGACCTTAACCCTTTCCCTCAACGCCGATCGTCAAGGCTTGATCGCCGAAACAGCCCTCGCTGGTAAACTGAGCGATACCACGGTTTCTCCGGCATTATCTGCCCCTGTCTCCGCCCTAGATTACATCCCCCAGACCGCCATTTTAAGCGCAGCCGGAACTAATTTAGGACAACTGTGGCAACAAATCGCTGCCAGCCTCACGCCGGAAAATGGCTTTGCACCCCTGGTAAATCAAAGCATCGACTCCCTGAACGAAACCCTCGGTATTGACATCCCCCAGGAGATTTTTAGTTGGACTGAGGGCGAATATGCCTTAGCCCTGCTCCCCAATGCTCAATGGTTATTTGTGGCAGAAAATACCACCCCTGAAACCGCCGACGCGATCGCCCATCTCGATACCCTAGCCATCGAGCGCGGCTTGAGTTTAAATCAGATTACCCTCGGCGATCGCCCCATTTCCGTCTGGACGAAACTCGTTCCTACCGCCCAGAATGGCATCCCTAACCTGCAAACTCAGGTTAAAGGCGTTCGCACCCAAATCGGCAATTACGAGCTATTCAGCAACACTCTAGGGGGCTTAGAATTAATCTTCCAAGACCAAAACCCCAATATTTTCGAGAAACCCGACTTCCGCAACGCGATCGCGCAACTGCCCAAAAACAACAACGGCTACCTCTACCTCGATTGGCCGCAAACTCAACCCCTCATCGACCGCAACCTGCCCCTATTTCGCTTGCTCGAATTTATCGGTCAACCGCTATTCGACTCCCTACATTCGGTCACTCTCAGCAGTCGCGGTCAGGAAAATGGTATTAGTCGGGCGAGTATTTTCTTGGATATCCAAGACTAGCATCTGGGTAGGGGGCAGTCGGGAAAATTAATCTTCTTCGGTTGCCACTATTTCCGTCCGCAGCCGCACCGATTCGGCGTGAGAATGCAGCCCTTCGGCATTAGCTAGGGTTTGAATTGCCCCAGACATTTTATCGAGGGCTGTGGGGGAATATTGAATCAAACTGGAGTGCTTCATAAAGGTTTCTACCCCCAAGGCCGAGGCATAACGAGCCGCTCCAGAAGTGGGTAGGGTATGATTTGGCCCGGCGAGATAATCCCCCACGGCTTCCGGGGTGGAATTGCCTAAAAAGATTGCCCCAGCGTGACGAATTTGCTCCAGCAAGTCCCACGGCTCGGCAATTTCGAGTTCTAAGTGTTCCGGGGCGAAAATGTTGGAGAGACGGGCAGCAGTGCTGAGAGAATCGACGACGACAATCACGCCATAATGAGCCAAGGCTTTTTCCGTGAGCAAGCGACGGGGATGATTTAGTAATTGCTGCTCGATTTCTCGTTGGACTTTTTTGGCTAAGTCGCTGTCGGTGGTAATGAGAATGGCGGCAGCGAGGGGGTCGTGTTCGGCTTGAGCGAGGAGATCCGCCGCAACATGGGTGGGGTTGGCTTGACTGTCGGCAATCACTAAAACTTCCGAAGGGCCTGCCAGGGAGTCAATACCAACAATACCGTACACCAGTTTTTTAGCCAGGGTGACGTAAATGTTACCCGGCCCGGTAATTACGTCTACTTTGGGTATCGTATTTGTACCATAGGCCAAAGCCGCGATCGCCTGTGCGCCGCCAACGCGATAAATTTCACTAATACCCGCTTCTTGGGCTGCGACTAAGACCGCCGGATTAATCTTACCACCGTCGCTGGGGGGCGTGACCATGACAATGCGCGGGACGTTGGCCACTTGAGCCGGAACCGCATTCATCAACACGGTACTCGGATAAGCCGCTCTGCCTCCCGGAACGTACAAACCCGCACTGTCAACGGGAGTGTAGCGTTTGCCCAAAACCGTATCGTAGTCGCCAAACTGTACCCAAGATTTGGGCATTCGCTGGCGATGAAAGGCCTCGATTTGTTGGCGGGCTAAGATAATAGCATTAAGGAGGTTTTGGGGAACTTGTTGATACGCCGCGTCCAACTCCGAACCGCTCACTTTAAGTTGTTCGAGAGTCAGGGTTTGTTGGTCAAATTCGGCAGTGTATTCGAGTAAGGCTTTGTCCCCTTGGCGCTGAACGGTTTGCAGGATTTCCCTTACCGTTGCTTCTTTGTGTAGCGTTTCGCCGTCGAAGGTGCGATCGCTAATCCGTTTGAGTTCCGCTTGTGCCTCAGCTTCCTGAGTGATAATTCGCAGCATTGAAGTCTGAACGCCCGTTCTCGCGATTGGCTGATGTTCAGTCTGTGTCAAAATCGACCTCGTTAGTGAATCCGGAGTCGGACTTTAACTTGGAGACTGTTCTTATAGCTTAACGTGGATTTCCGGCGGTGAGTCGTAACTTCAGCAGGAGATGTTATATCATAGGAAACTGGCGGGATAATTTTATACTGCCGTGCTGAAGTATAAGCGTAAAGAAGTGTTATAATAGCATACCTTAACTCAAACTGACTTATGCCTAAAGACAACTTGAGATGGCTAAAACAACACAGATAGTGCTGATTTGAACGATCTCAAGGCTAAGTTGAGGCAAAGCGCAACGAGACGGCGACCCTTTGTCCCCGTTTCTGTTTTATTGAGAACGTAAAATTTAGTTTTTGATTTCTTTAGATTCATTGTAGAAGGGACGACTGTGGCTAATTCTAAATCTGCGATCAAGCGTATTCAAATTGCCGAGCGCAATCGACTGCGGAATAAATCCTACAAATCAGCAGTAAAAACCTTAATGAAAAAGTGTTTGTTAGCGGCAGATGCGTACAATGCCGAGCAAACCCCCGAAGCCAAAGCCGAAGTAGACAAAGCTTTGGCAGCAGCCTATAGCAAAATTGACAAAGCAGTCAAACGAGACGTTTTACATAAAAATAATGGGGCGCGGAAAAAAGCTCGTTTGGCCAAGGCGGTGAAACAAGCAACCCTGGTTGCTTCTTAAAGGCTAACCCGCGTTCAGCCCCAACAGCAAGGAAGTAAACGCGATCGCTCCTAGAAAAAGTATCCGGTTACTCCAGCTTCAAAAAGTTCCCAGTCCGCCCTATCCTCAAACGATGCAGTTAATAGACACGCACGTTCATATTAACTTTGACGTTTTCCAGCCAGACTTGAATGACTTACAGCGACGTTGGCAAGAAGCAGGAGTTGTCCATCTCGTTCATTCCTGCGTCGAACCCAGCGAATTTGCGAGTATTCAAGCCCTGGCTGACCGTTTTAGCGAGCTATCCTTTGCCGTAGGCTTACACCCTTTGGATGCCGACCAATGGACTCCCAGCCTCGGTCTAGAAATCTTGGCTTTAGCTCAAGGCGATGAGCGCGTTGTTGCCATCGGCGAGTTAGGGCTAGATTTTTATAAAGCCGCCAACCAGCAACAGCAAATCGAAGTTTGTCGGGCGCAGTTGGCGATCGCGCAACAACTCCATAAACCCATTATCGTCCATTGTCGCGACGCGGCGGCCCCCCTGCGGGAACTTTTCCAAGAATTCGACAACTTGCAGGGAGTCATGCACTGTTGGGCGGGAAACCCCGAAGAAACTCAATGGTTTTTGGATTTGGGTTTCTACATCAGTTTTAGCGGTATCGTCACTTTTAAAAATGCCTCTACCATTCAAGCTTCCGCTCAAATCGTACCTCGCGATCGCCTTTTAATCGAAACCGATTGTCCGTTCCTTGCCCCCGTCCCCCGACGAGGCAAACGCAACGAACCCGCTTATGTCCGCCATGTTGCCGAAAAAGTTGCCCAATTGCGCGGTATTTCCCTCGAAACCCTCGCAGTCCAAACCACCCACAATGCCTGCAAGCTTTTTGGTATAACCCTTGACTCCTAGCCTCCGGCTGATTTCAGAGCAACCTGTAAAACCCAACGATTTTCTATGTCTAGAGATACTTATAACCTGCTGCCAGACTTGATCGAAATTCAGCGTTCTAGTTTTCGGTGGTTCTTAGAAACTGGACTAATCGAAGAACTCAACAGTTTTTCCCCCATTTCCGACTACACCGGCAAACTCGAACTGCACTTTATTGGCGAAAACTACAAACTCCACGAACCGAAATACGACGTAGACGAAGCCAAACGCCGGGATGCCAGCTATGCCGTACAAATGTACGTTCCCACCCGACTGATTAACAAAGAAACCGGAGAAATCAAAGAGCAAGAAGTCTTTATCGGGGACTTACCCCTGATGACCGATCGCGGCACGTTTATTATTAACGGGGCCGAGCGCGTCATTGTCAACCAAATCGTGCGATCGCCTGGAGTATACTACAAAGCCGAAATCGACAAAAACGGTCGTCGCACCTACTCCGCTTCCCTCATCCCCAACCGCGGCGCATGGCTCAAATTTGAAACCGACAAAAACGATTTAGTCTGGGTACGCATCGACAAAACCCGCAAACTCAGCGCCCAAGTCCTGCTCAAAGCCCTAGGACTCTCAGACAATGAGATTCTCGATGCCCTGCGTCACCCGGATTATTACCAAAAAACCCTCGAAAAAGAAGGCAACCCCTCCGAAGACGAAGCCCTCTTGGAGTTGTACCGCAAACTGCGACCCGGCGAACCCCCCACGGTCAACGGCGGCAAACAACTCCTCGAATCGCGCTTTTTCGACAACAAGCGCTACGACCTCGGCAAAGTCGGACGTTACAAACTCAATCGCAAACTGCGCCTCAATGTGGCCGACACCGTGCGAGTTCTCACCCCCGAAGACATCCTCGCCGCCGTCGATTACCTGATTAACTTAGAATTTGATGTGGGCAACACCGACGATATCGACCACCTGGGCAACCGTCGCGTGCGTTCCGTTGGGGAATTGCTGCAAAACCAAGTGCGAGTCGGTTTAAACCGCTTAGAACGGATTATTCGCGAACGCATGACCGTTTCTGAAGCCGACAACCTGACCCCCGCTTCCTTGGTGAACCCCAAACCCCTCGTCGCCGCGATTAAAGAGTTCTTCGGGTCTTCCCAATTATCCCAGTTTATGGATCAAACCAATCCCCTGGCGGAATTGACTCATAAACGCCGCCTTTCTGCCCTCGGGCCTGGCGGTTTGACCCGGGAACGAGCCGGTTTTGCCGTGCGCGACATTCACCCCTCCCACTACGGGCGAATTTGTCCCGTCGAAACTCCAGAAGGCCCTAACGCCGGCTTAATTGGTTCTCTAGCTACTTACGCGCGGGTCAACGAGTACGGCTTTATCGAGACTCCCTATCACCGCGTAGAAAACGGTCGCGTGCGTTTCGACGAAGACGCAGCCTTTTTGACTGCCGATGAAGAAGACGACCGTCAAGTTGCGCCTGGGGATGTTAACACTGATGCTGAGGGAAATATTTTAGGCGATCGCGTCCCCGTGCGCTACCGTCAAGAATTTTCCACCACCACCCCGACCCAAGTTGATTATGTCGCCGTCTCCCCAGTACAAATCATCTCCGTCGCCACCTCCCTGATTCCCTTCATCGAACATGACGACGCTAACCGCGCCCTCATGGGGTCGAATATGCAGCGTCAAGCCGTTCCCCTACTCAAACCCGAACGGCCTCTCGTCGGGACAGGACTCGAAGCCCAAGCTGCCCGCGACTCCGGCATGGTGGTAGTTTCCGAGCATCACGGTGTTGTCACCTATGTTGATGCCGAGCGCATCCGCGTCCAAATTGACCCCAGCGAAGAAGGCGAAACTGGGGAAATCGTTGAATACGAACTGCAAAAATATCAACGTTCCAACCAAGACACCTGCTTAAACCAGCGTCCCCTCGTCTTTGAAAACGAACCCGTTGTTCCCGGTCAAGTCCTCGCTGATGGTTCAGCCACCGAAGGCGGCGAACTCGCCCTCGGTCAAAACATTCTCGTGACTTATATGCCCTGGGAAGGCTACAACTACGAAGACGCAATTCTCATCAGCGAACGCTTGGTCATGGATGACGTTTATACCAGCATCCACGTTGAAAAATACGAAATCGAAGCTCGTCAAACCAAACTCGGACCCGAAGAAATCACCCGTGAAATTCCCAACGTCGGAGAAGATGCCCTGCGTCACCTCGACGAACGCGGCATCATCCGTATCGGTGCTTGGGTCGAAGCCGGCGATATCCTCGTCGGTAAAGTCACCCCCAAAGGCGAATCCGACCAACCCCCCGAAGAAAAACTCCTGCGAGCCATTTTCGGGGAAAAAGCGCGGGATGTGCGGGATAACTCCCTACGAGTCCCCAACGGTGAAAAAGGTCGCGTGGTGGATGTCCGAGTCTTCACCCGCGAACAAGGAGACGAACTCCCCCCTGGGGCCAACATGGTCGTGCGGGTCTACGTCGCCCAAAAACGCAAAATCCAAGTCGGCGACAAAATGGCGGGTCGTCACGGCAACAAAGGCATTATCTCCCGCATTCTCCCGATGGAAGATATGCCCTATCTCCCCGATGGCCGCCCTGTAGACATCGTTCTCAATCCCCTCGGCGTACCTTCCCGGATGAACGTCGGTCAGGTGTTTGAATGCTTGCTCGGTTGGGCTGGTGAAAACCTAGGGGTACGCTTTAAAATGACCCCCTTCGATGAAATGTACGGCGAAGAAGCCTCTCGTCTTACCGTTCACGGCAAACTCGCAGAAGCCAGTCATAAACCCGGACGGGATTGGGTTTTTGACCCGGAACAACCCGGTAAAATTCAGGTGTATGACGGTCGTACAGGCGAACCCTTCGACCAACCCGTAACCGTAGGGATGGCTTATATGCTGAAACTGGTTCACTTGGTAGACGACAAGATTCACGCTCGTTCGACCGGGCCTTACTCCTTGGTGACTCAGCAACCCTTGGGAGGAAAAGCCCAACAAGGCGGTCAGCGCTTCGGAGAAATGGAAGTCTGGGCGCTCGAAGCTTACGGCGCAGCTTACACCCTGCAAGAGTTGTTAACGGTCAAGTCCGACGATATGCAAGGCCGGAACGAAGCCCTCAACGCCATTGTTAAAGGTAAACCGATTCCCCGTCCCGGTACGCCCGAATCCTTCAAGGTATTGATGCGCGAATTGCAATCTCTGGGCTTAGATATTGCCGTTCACAAAGTTGACACCGCCGAAGATGGTACGAGCAATGATACTGAGGTAGATTTAATGGCGGATGCCGAACGTCGTCGCACTCCCTCGCGTCCAACTTATGAATCTCTGACTGCTGAAGATTTACAAGAAGATGACGGGTAGCGTTCCGAAGCTTAATATTCTTGTTGGTTAGCAGCGCCAGCAGCAATCTGGCAGTAGGGAATAGAACCAATCTGTTCCCCATTGCCTTTTAACCAACCACCAATAAACGCGCCCGACCCCTGCCGAAAGGCGTACCGGGTAGCTCGGCAAGACACCAACAACTAACAACCAGCAACATGAAACAGCAAACCGAACAACGCTTCGATTACGTCAAAATTGGCTTGGCTTCTCCAGACCGCATTCGCGTTTGGGGAGAACGGACATTACCCAATGGTCAAGTTGTTGGAGAAGTCACCAAGCCCGAAACCATTAACTACCGTACCCTCAAGCCAGAAATGGACGGGCTGTTTTGCGAGCGCATTTTTGGCCCGGCAAAAGATTGGGAATGTCACTGCGGTAAATACAAGCGGGTGCGCCATCGCGGCATTGTCTGCGAGCGCTGCGGCGTAGAAGTTACCGAGTCTCGCGTGCGTCGCCATCGCATGGGTTTCATCAAGTTAGCTGCCCCCGTGACTCACGTTTGGTATCTCAAAGGGATTCCTAGCTATCTCAGCATTTTGCTGGATATGCCATTGCGGGATGTAGAGCAGATTGTTTATTTCAACGCCTATGTGGTGCTTGACCCCGGTAATGCCAGCAATTTGAGCTATCGCCAACTCCTCACCGAAGACCAATGGTTGGAGATTGAAGAACAGCTTTACGCTGAGGATTCCGAGCTACAAAGTATTGAGGTGGGCATTGGGGCAGAAGCAGTACAACGCTTGCTCGAAGAAGTGAAGCTAGAAGAAGAAGCCGAGAAACTGCGGGAAGATATTGCTAACTCCAAAGGGCAAAAACGCGCCAAGTTAATTAAACGCCTGCGGGTAATTGATAACTTTATTGCTACGGGGTCGCATCCCGACTGGATGGTGCTGAATGTAATTCCGGTGATTCCGCCCGATTTGCGTCCGATGGTGCAGTTGGATGGGGGTCGTTTTGCGACTTCTGACTTGAATGATTTGTATCGTCGGGTCATTAACCGCAACAACCGTTTGGCGAGATTGCAAGAAATTCTCGCCCCGGAAATTATCGTCCGTAACGAAAAGCGGATGCTCCAAGAAGCGGTGGATGCCTTGATTGATAACGGTCGGCGCGGTCGGACAGTAGTCGGCGCAAATAATCGTCCCCTGAAGTCTTTATCGGACATTATCGAAGGGAAACAAGGCCGCTTCCGCCAAAACTTGCTGGGCAAACGGGTGGATTATTCCGGTCGTTCGGTTATCGTCGTCGGGCCAAAACTGAAGATTTATCAGTGTGGTTTGCCGCGCGAGATGGCCATTGAGTTGTTCCAGCCGTTTGTGATTCACCGTTTGATTAAGGGCGGTTTGGTGAATAATATCAAAGCGGCGAAGAAATGGATTCAGCGTTCCGAACCCGTAGTCTGGGATGTGTTGGAAGAAGCGATTGCGGGTCATCCGGTGATGCTAAACCGCGCCCCAACTCTGCACCGTTTAGGGATTCAAGCTTTTGAACCGATTTTGGTCGAAGGTCGAGCAATTCAGTTACACCCGTTGGTCTGTCCGGCGTTTAATGCGGACTTTGACGGCGACCAAATGGCGGTTCACGTTCCTTTATCTTTGGAGTCTCAAGCCGAAGCGCGTTTGTTGATGTTGGCTTGTCACAATATTTTATCGCCGGCCACGGGTCGCCCGATTATTACGCCGTCTCAGGATATGGTGTTGGGTTGTTATTATCTCACGGCGGAGAATACTAAAGCTCAAAAGGGAGCGGGACGTTATTTTGCCAGTTTGGATGATGCGTTGCGGGCTTACGAACATCAAGAAGTGGATTTACACGCTTATATCTGGGTTCGCTATAACGGCGCTGTGGAAGTGGATGATGATGATTCAGAGCCGATTAAGGTGCAAGAGGATGGCGGTATTGTGCAGAAAGAATATAAGTGGCGTAAAACCCGCGAAACGACGGAAGGAGAGGTGTTGACTCAGTATGTTCGCACGACGATTGGCCGCATTATTTACAACAAAACGATTCAAGATGCTTTGGTGAGTTAGCAGTTATCAGCCTCTAAGGGGCATTGGGCAGTGGGCAGTGGGCAGTAGGGGAAGGAAATAACTAATAACCAACAACCAACAACTAACAACCAACAACCAACAACAAAACATGGCAGAACCGATTTTTTTCAACCGTATTATTGATAAGAAGCAACTGCGACGATTGATTTCTTGGGCATACACTCATTACGGTAGCGCTCGTTGTTCTCAAGTGGCGGATTTTATTAAGGAATTGGGCTTTCATTATGCGACGAAAGCTGGGGTTTCGATTAGTGTGGATGATTTGCAAGTACCCCCGGTGAAGAAAGAGATGTTGTCTCAAGCGGAGACGGTGGTTGCTGCTACAGAACAGCGCTATCGTACCGGGGAAATTACGGAAGTTGAGCGTTTTCAGAAGGTAATTGATACTTGGAACAGCACCAGCGAATCTCTTAAAGATGAGGTAGTCCGCAATTTCCGAGCTACTGACCCCCTCAATAGTGTTTACATGATGGCGTTTTCGGGGGCGCGGGGGAATTTATCCCAGGTGCGGCAGTTAGTGGGGATGCGGGGTTTGATGGCCGATCCTCAAGGAAAGATTATCGCGTTGCCGATTAAGACCAACTTCCGGGAAGGTCTGCGGGTGACGGAGTATATTATTTCGTCTTATGGGGCGCGTAAGGGCTTGGTTGATACGGCGCTGCGGACGGCGGACTCTGGGTATTTGACCCGGCGTTTGGTGGATGTTTCCCAGGATATGATTGTGCGGGAAGTGGATTGCGGTACCGATCGCCATGTGGTGGCACGACCGATGAAAGATGGCGATCGCGTCCTAATTCCCCTTAAAGACCGTCTCTTGGGTCGTGTGGTCGCCGAAGATGCGATTCACCCGGAAACTGGGGAAGTTATAGCTGTCCGCAACCAAGCGATTGACGAAGACCTTACCGAAGTCATTGGCAAAAGCGGCTTAGAAGAAATCGCCGTGCGATCGCCCTTGACCTGTGAAGCCGCGCGATCGGTGTGTCAGCATTGTTATGGTTGGAGTCTAGCTCACGGTACTCCCGTAGATATGGGGGAAGCCGTGGGAATTATCGCCGCTCAATCCATCGGCGAACCGGGAACTCAGCTTACCATGCGGACATTCCACACGGGGGGTGTCTTTACCGGAGAAGTTGCCGGAGTGGTAGAAGCCTCGGAAGCCGGAACCATCGCGTTTTCCTCAAACCTACGCACCCGGGGGGTACGCACCCGTCACGGTGACGAACGCGAACAAGTGGAAGTCGCAGGGGATTTACTGCTCACCCCCACCAAAGGCAAAACCAAGAAATATCCCGTTACCCCTGGATCGCTACTATTCGTGGCTGAGGGAGACACTGTGAGCAAGGGCGAAATTTTGGCTGAAGTTGCCTTGCGACAGCGTTTAGGATCGACCGAAAAAGCCACCAAAGACGTATCTTCGGATTTAGCCGGGGAAGTGCTATTTGACGGCTTAATCAGCGAAGAAAAAACCGACCGTCAAGGCAACATTACCCATATTGCCCAACGCGGGGGCTTGTTGTGGGTACTGGCTGGGGAAGTTTACAACTTGCTACCGGGGGCTGAACCCATCGTCGAAAATGGCGATCGCGTTGAACCGGGAGATGTCTTAGCTCGTACCCAGTTGATGACCCAACATGGCGGTGTAGTCCGCTTTGTTCCCGATAGCCGGGAGATTGAGATTATCACCGCTTCGGTACAGTTAGACCGCTCCTTAGTTCAAAAAGAAAACAACCGCTATCTGATTCATGCCGCTTCGGGCGATCGCTTCCTACTTAAAGCCACCCCCGGAACCAAGGTACTCAATCACCAAACCATCGCCGAATTAGTAGACGATCGTTACCGTACCAACAGTGGTGGCATTGTCAAATACGCCGGAGTCGAAGTCAGCAAGAGCCGCAGCACCCGCGATAGCAGTCGTTCTGGCGGTTCTCGCGCGAATAAAGGCGGCTACGAAGTCACCCAAGGCGGGGCTTTACTCTGGATTCCTGAAGAATGCCACGAAGTCAACAAAGACATCTCCTTGTTGATGGTGGAAGAAGGGCAGTTTGTCGAAGCTGGCACCGAAGTGGTCAAAGATATTTACGCTCAAACCTCCGGCATTGTTGAAATTGTCCAGAAAAACGACATTTTGCGAGAAATTGCCATTAAACAAGGGGATTTACACATCCTCGAAGAACCGCCCTTGGTTGATGCTGATAATCAACTGCTGCAACCGGGAACGGAAGTCTTACCGGGAGTTGTTCTCGAAGAATTGCGCTACGGCGAATATGTGGATACCCCCGAAGGCAGTACAGCTTTGCTATTGCGGCCTGCGGTAGAATATACCATCGCCGACGAACCCGATGTTCCTTCCCAAGACTCGATCAACGATGCCAAAGGCGGCCCGGCGATCGCCCTCCGCGCTGTCCAACGCCTGCATTACAAAGACGGCGAGCGGGTAAAATCCGTTGAAGGGGTAGAACTCCTCAGCACCCAGTTGGTACTCGAAATTCAACATCCAGAAGGGGAAGAATTTGATATCACCACCCTGAGCGCTGATATCGAGCTAATTCCGGTGGATGCCGAAGATGTCGATACAGAGATTGACCTCGAAGGCGAAGGAGACGAACCGCAAAACTATCAACTGCAAATCGTAATCCTCGAATCCCTGGTGATTCGTCGGGATGTGGAAGCCGATACCACCAGTGGCGGTACTCGCACCCGCATCTTGGTTGAAGACGGCCAAGAAATTCCGAAAGGAGAAGTCGTCGCTCGCACCGAGATTCAGTGTAAAGAAGCCGGAGAAATACGCGGGATTCGGTCGGGAAGCGAAGCAATTCGCCGGATTTTGATTGTCCGCGAAGCCGATCGCCTGACCCAGGTGGTGGCTGAAGAACCCCAAATCCAAGTCGGCAATCTCGTTGTTGCGGGTAAAGCGATCGCTCCCCAAGTACCAAGTCAACAATCGGGGCAAGTGGTTGCTGTTAACCCCAGCGATGACGGTTACGAAGTGGTGTTGCGCTTGGCTCGTCCTTACCGCGTGTCTGCCGGGGCGATTTTGCAAATTAACGAAGGGGACTTGGTACAACGGGGGGATAACCTGGTACTGTTGGTCTTTGAGCGGGCGAAAACCGGAGATATTATTCAAGGTTTACCCCGGATTGAGGAACTCCTAGAAGCTCGTCGTCCTAAAGAAGCTTGCATTCTGGCTCGCCGTCCGGGGATGGCGCAAGTGGAGTATGGCGATGATGAATCCGTGGATGTGAAGATCGTCGAAGATGATGGTGTCGTGGCGGATTATCCCATCAGTCCCGGTCAAAATATCACGGTTGCTGACGGCCAGCAAGTGGAAGTGGCTCAACCCCTGACCGACGGACCGGCCAATCCGCACGAAATTCTGGAAACCTTCTTTGAATATTATGTGGAGGAGAAGGGGGTTTACGAAGCAGCCATGATTGGTTTGCAAAAAGCCCAGTTGTTCTTGGTGAATAATGTGCAGTCGGTGTATCAATCTCAAGGGATTGATATTTCGGATAAACACATTGAGGTGATCGTGCGGCAAATGACCTCGAAGGTTCGCATTGATGACGGCGGCGATACGACGATGTTACCCGGAGAATTGGTGGAGTTGCGCCAAGTGGAGCAGGTGAATGAAGCGATGGGTATTACCGGGGGCGCTCCGGCTCGTTATACTCCTGTATTGCTAGGGATTACCAAGGCTTCGTTGAATACCGATAGCTTTATTTCGGCGGCAAGTTTCCAAGAAACTACACGGGTTCTGACGGAAGCTGCGATTGAGGGCAAGTCGGATTGGCTGCGCGGCTTGAAGGAAAATGTGATTATCGGACGCTTGATTCCGGCGGGTACGGGTTTTAATTCTCCTGATGAGGTGGGTGTGACCAGCTTTGATGGGGATGGCTTGGGTGCTAACGGCGGTACGTCGTACAGTAATGGTACGTTGAGCGAGGATTCGGGTAGTAAGAAAGCGGATGGAGGAGCGGGACGCAGTAATTTGCGCGATCGCTTTAGCAAATCTGATACCAAACGCAGTTTAGATGAGGATATGGTGTTAGATGACCGCACGGCTCGCGATTATAACCTTGATGTTGACAGTGAGGAGGATGAGGATATCACGGGCAACAATTTTGGCGATGTATTTGGTTTGGATGATGACGATGAGGAGGAATAATTAGCGTTCTCGCCCTTACTGTCAGGGGGAACGAGTTTTCAACGCTATCACGGTCACGTTTACCCGATAGTTTACTGGTTTTTTGTTATTAGTTATTGGTTGTTGGTTATTTGTTTCCCAGATTTTGCGGGAGGTGTTGTTCCACAAGAAGAAAGTCAGAAACTTTCGTCTACAGAATGAACTCTCAAAATCTCTCAACGCCAGACTATATGGTAGTTTCAGTCTCAAAAAGGGGATTTAACGTTTCGCGCGAGAGTTCTTTTCTTCCCCCTCTCAAACCAGTAAAACTTGCATCGAAGTCTAGCACCAAGGCTGGCGATGTCCACTCTACTGCTTTGGCTCGATCCTCTGGCGTTTTTAAGATTTGAATCATTTATCATTTTGTTTGCTTATGACTCGTCAAACTCCCAAACGTTCTCAAAAATCTCTGAATGGAGCTACTGGTCATACTCACAGCCAGACAACGCCTCACTCTCACAGTCAAGGTCATGTCCACAGTGAAGAACACACGCGACAACTGATTAATCGTTTATCTCGTATTGAGGGTCATGTTCGCGGGATTAAGACGATGATTGCCCAAAATCAGTCTTGTCCAGAGGTGTTACTCCAAATTGCGGCGGTACGGGGGGCGCTCGATCGCGCAGCCCGGATGATTTTCGACGAGCATCTGAGTGAATGTATTGCTAGGGCGGTGAAAGAGGAGTCCCAGAGTAGTATTGATGCGGAAATTGCCGATCTTAAAGCAGCCCTCGACCGTTTTTTGCCTTAACTTTCCGAGCGATTGAGAGCGGCGATCGCGGCTTGTTGACTCGCTATTTGGTATCCTTGTTCGAGGTAGTAACGGACTAGGTGGGCTTCGGCGGCAGCTAGGGGAATTGAACCGAGGAGTTCTAGGAGGGTGTTTTGGTCGAGAGAAGGCGCGATCGCTACCAGGGAAGACTCTAAAGGTTCATCGTAGCGCCAGAAATTAGCCAAATCGAGCTTTTTATCGCTATTGTTGACTGATTTGCCCTTTTTCGCGCTTTTGGCCGGGTTACTGCGCTTATTACTGGCTTTTGTCCCTTTACTCCGCCGTTGACGCAGGGCTTCGAGAATTTGGGCTTTGGTGCGTCCGCGCAGTTGAAATAAGACAAAAGGGTCTTCGCTAAAGCGATCGCCTAATTGATAATATACCGCCCCAATATGCTTGCAAGGATTGGCTTTATCGGGGCAAGAGCAATGAGAATGAATGTCTGCCAGAGTAAAAGGAAATAAACTCAAGCCATTCGCCGTAAACACTTCTTCGATGTTTGCTGGCATCGATCCTGCCAGTAATTTCGCCGAATAAATTGCTTTTTCTGACATTGTAGCGTAGCAATAGTTCCAATCTTCATCAGAAAAAGGACTCAAAGACAAAGAGACTTGATAAGGCTTGGGTTCGCTACCTTTGACCTTAGCTAATACTTTTGCTCCTTTGAATTTGATACTTTCGACGTTACCTTCACTCGCATAACGGCGAGCGCGTTCGAGGCGCTTTTTAAAACGGTAAGAATCAAGCAATTCTAACCATCGTTCGACCCACCATTCTCGGCTTTCTATCGCGTAATTTGTCATTAAAATCTCGGTGTTTTGTCTTAAATGGTAATTTTCAATTAACTCAAGCAGTAATAGCAGGTATAAATTTGCTAATAAAAAAGGGTTTTAAAGAAGTTATGGCATTTTTGAGTAAGTTTCTGAATTTCTAAAATTAAATCATGTTTGGGTTGCATAAGAGAAACTCTATCTTTAGATCTAAGCATCATGACATCCAGAAAATAATTGTTACTGAGAGCGATTGAACTGCTGGAATGAAACACCCAGCGCGATCGCAATTCTTTACACTAGCTTCACAAAGTTGGGTTTTGAGCCTTCCGGGAAAGCTCGTATAGTAGGATTGTACTTAATCACCTTTAAAGTTGTACTCATTACCTTCTCAGTAGTAGCACTATTAGAGCCTTGTTTTAAACTACATTTTAAAAAACTGAAAACAGCCAAGTCTTAAGATTTTCTCTATGTTCTAGGATAGGCCAACTTTCAGATTTTGCCAGCACTTTCGCGATCGCGATCGCTTTCGTTTTAAAAACCCTTAACCCAATCTTCAAGACCGCGAAATCTAGTAAGAGTGTCAGATTTTCTCAGTCATTCGCGCAGTCGTCCTTCAAGACTCAAAAAACTGGCAGTGACAACCCCAAGCCGTGTCATTCCTGAGTTTTCTTTCTATCTTTTACTTTGTCATTTCGGTAACTCCGTAAATATTTTCAATTAGTTAAGACAATGGTTTATAGCAATATCATATCCGTAGTATTCCCGTAAAGCTCCGAGAACTTATCGAGGGTTGTGTGAAGTTTTGATGAAGTTCTCGGAAACTACCTTAATGGGGCTTGAAATTTACGAAATCTATCTTTACAATGGCAAGCATCAAAAATATTCCAACGAACTTATTTACTGAAGGAAGTAAAAACCTATGATTCTAGATTTAGGTAATCAGGGCATTGAATCTGTGCAGCATTTATTCGACTACGCTACTCTTTACGAAGTTTTGTACAGTCTGCAACATCTAGAAGCTCAACAAGGTTCGGAATATACAGATACTATGACATCAGAGCTATTAAAAACCCTCGAAAGTGATGAAGGCTTTAATGGCATTACGCGGGTTTTGACGACGCTTCGCGAAGCACAAAGCGTTTAAAACCTTGGTTATTTATAAATTACAAAGCCTTTTTAAATCTACTGAAACCAAGAAAAAAAGGCTTTGTTGGGGATTTAAAAAAGTTTTTTGGAGAGAGGAGTGCGATCGCGTTGGGAGGAAGATCAATCCGGTAGGTCATGCTTCGCTCGCAACTGCGTAAAAGCTTCATCGAGGGGTATTCTTTGCCCATTTTGGCGTTGCTGGATCGCGATATGAAAATAAAAACTAAACAATCTCAAATATTTGCTATTCAGTAGTTTAGTTTACCAAGAATATCAAGCAACCTGGAGTGTTTTGGGTTCGGGAATTGTTTCACCTTCTGCCTGCCAAACTTCCAGGTACATTTCCCTGACTTCTGCTCCGTTGCGCCAATTATAGTAAATCAGTGGTTAAACTATGGGGAGAAACGCGATCGCACTCTGTCTGCTTGAACGATGAAACAACGCAAATTCTGGCTTTGCTTGCTACTGGGACTTTGTTTGTGGACGGGGCTGTTTGGGATGAAGCAGATTCTCCCGACGCAAGCCCAATCTACGGTAATTACTGCGTCTGGGAATAAGTCTTTTGAGGAGACAATCGCGGGGATGCAGCGTCTTGAGGGGCTGTTTGGTGTTTATCGGGATAAAAGCCAGGGTAAGTTGTATTTGGAAATTCAGCCCGAACAACTCAATCAAAATTATCTCTGTATTATGACGCTTTCGCGAGGCATTGGGGAGGGATATTTACTCAATGGTTTGTCGTTGGATGAGTTTATGTTCCGTTTTCGCAAGGTGGAAGACCGGATATTATTTGAACAGCCGAATGTGAATTTTCGCGCGAGAGAGGGGGATACTGTAGGAGCGCGATCGCAAAATTCTTTTAGCGATTCGGTATTATATTCTCTGGATATTGTTGACAGAAATCCTGAAAATAAGGGTTATTTGATTGATTTAAGCGATGTTTTTCTGTCGAGCGAAGATTTACCCGGTTTGGGTAATGCTCTACCTTTTATCCTGGGGGCAAGTTACAGTCTCGATAAAAATAAAACCTTTTTCAACGAAGTCCAAGTTTTCCCGCAAAACGTCGAAATCGAAACCACTTATGGTTACGAAGCGCAAGGGAATGATGCCTTTTTTGCTTATCTTCCCACTGTCCCCAATAGTCGCGCTTTTAACCTGTCAGTACATTACAGCATGGTGGCTTTACCCCAGGATAACGGTTATGTGCCGCGCTTGGCCGACGAACGCTTGGGTTATTTTCTCACAGCTTATAAGGATTTATCTCCTAACGATAATCCCGACGA
Source organism: Jaaginema sp. PMC 1080.18 (assembly GCA_035968055.1). Classification (GTDB taxonomy): domain Bacteria; phylum Cyanobacteriota; class Cyanobacteriia; order Cyanobacteriales; family Spirulinaceae; genus Jaaginema. Next base: position 28,211 of record JAWQFT010000021.1, read on the forward strand.
CTTTATCCGCTATATTAATCGCTGGCATCTCGAACCGAGCAATCCCGATGCAGCACTTTCTCCCCCCAAAGAACCGATTGTTTTTTGGATAGAAAATACCGTCCCGTTAGAGTATCGTGAAGCCATCAAAGGTGGGATTTTGATGTGGAATAAAGCTTTTGAAAAAGCGGGTTTTCAAGATGCCGTTGTGGCCAAGCAAATGCCTGATGATGCGGATTGGCAACCTGCCGATGCTCGCTATAATACCATTCGCTGGTCGAGTTCTTTAAGTGCGGCTTTCTTGGGAATCGGGCCTTCTCATGTTAATCCCCTCACGGGTCAAATTCTCGATGCTGATATCGTAATTGATGCCAATGCGATACGATGGGTGCAGGGTCAGTTTGAGGATTTGGTGGAAACGCGATCGCATTCTCTGGGGCAACTTTGTGGTGAAACTCTGGAAATGCCCACCCTTACGGCTGAAACAGAAAGCACTGAAACTGGTCAAATCCCGCCCTTTTTACAAGGATTAGCGATTGAGCAGGATTTATGCTTTGGGATTGGCGCAAAACAGCAGATTAGCGTCGGTGCGCTGGGTTTATCGCTTCTGTCTCAACCCGAACAAGTTGGCGATGTGCAAGAATATATCAATCAGTTTTTACATTATCTCATTGCCCACGAAGTCGGTCATACTCTGGGATTGCGGCACAATTTTCACGGAAGTACCTTACTGTCTCCGACGGAACTCAACGATCGCGCTCTGACTCGCAGCAAGGGTATGGTAGGCTCGGTGATGGATTATGTGGCAGTAAATCTCGCAGCCCCCCAAATGACCCAAGGAGATTATTATCCGGTGGTAATTGGGCCTTATGACCAATGGGCGATAGAATACGGCTATAAGCCCAGTAAAGCGATGTTTCCCGAAGCCGAACAGCGCTTTCTCGAAACCATTGCAGCGCGATCGCCCGACCCGGAATTAGCTTATGCTACAGATGAGGATATCCGGGGTTTCCAAGACCCAGAGGTAAACGTTTTTGACCTCAGTGGGGATGTGTTGCAATACGCCCAAATCCAGATGGATAATGCTCGGATTATGTGGGAAAACTTGGAAAACCGCTATCCTGTATCGGGAGAATCTTATAGCGAGATGCGAGGCAAATTCTCGACGATTTTCTCCTATTATTACCGTCAGGCCTTGCTATTATCCAACTATGTCGGCGGTCAATCCTTCAATCGCGCTCGACCGGGAGATGCCCGTTTACCCTTTGAACCTATCGCAGCCGAACAACAACGTCAAGCCTTGGATGCCCTGCAAAAGTATGTCTTCGCGAAAGATGCGTTTGGTTTTTCCCCCGATTTACTCAACCGTTTAGCCCCCTCTCGCTGGAATCACTGGGGACAGCCCTCTCCTAGCAATCAAGCGGATTACCCCATTTTAGACCGAGTTTTCTTTGTACAAAGTCGGATATTGCGATCGCTCTTGGGGGATAATCGGCTTAACCGTTTGCGCGAATTAGAACTCAAAAGCGACGCAGCCCTCACCCTCCCCGACTTATTTGAAACCTTAGAAAAAGCCGTATGGACGGAAATTTGGCAACCCGACCGGGATAATCTCGATATTTCCAGCTTCCGTCGCGCTCTACAACGAGAACACTTAAATATACTCGCTCGCATGACCCTACGCCAATCCCGCGTCCCCGAAGATGCTCGTACCTTGGCTTGGTATCAACTCAACGAACTCGCCGATCGCATGGATGCAATGATAAACCGTTTCGGAGATGATGTCGATCTTTATACTAAAGCGCATTTGGCCGAAAGTCGCGATCGCATTCTCAAAGTCCTCGACGCACCCATTCAGTCGAAGAAAGGGAAATAGGGCGATCCTATTCAGTCATTTTTGAGTAAACTATTGAGGATTAAATTAATGCGATCGCGATCGATCTTCTTTAATAATGTAGTTGTGAATAACCAATCATGAATCCTTTGAGCTTGAAAAAATATAACGCTTTACCCGATCCTATGAAAAAGCAAGTCGAAGATTTTATTGATTTTCTGGCTCAGAAATACGCTTCCCCTCAACAAGAGTTTAATCCAAAGACCGAGCGAAAATATGGTTATGGGAGTCTAGCCGGAAAATTAATCATTCCCGATGATTTTGATGAGCCTCTAGCTGAACTAGAGGAGTATATGTAGATGTATTTACTCGATTCTCATATTTTGCTGTGGTATCTAGCCGCAGATTCAAAACTAAGTTCTCCAGTAAAAGTCATTATCGATCGGAAATTCGGTTTAAATTTTAGTGTCGCAAGCCTTTGGGAAATTGCTATTAAGCTTAATATTGGCAAACTGTCAACTGAATCTACATATCTCGAAATTTTAGAGCAAATCGATTTTTTAAAAATTAATATTTTGGAAATAACTCGCGACGACTTAATTAGCTATAAAAATTTACCTTTAAATCGCGACCATAAAGACCCGTTTGACCGTATTTTAATCGCTCAATCTACTAACTATTCTTTAACCTTGATTACAGCCGATCCTAAATTTAATTCTTACAGTATCGAAGAATTTAAACTCTATCTCGTATAAACTCTAAGGTTTAGCGCGATTATAGCCAGGTTATCACTGAATGATAAAAAAACGCGATCGCCCTATCCAAAACAATCCTAAAATCCCGATTAATCCCACCAAAAAGAGACAGAATCGCTGGTTTTGAGATGTTCGACGAGACGCTCTGGTGGACATACAACCTTGGTCGATAATATCGGGACAAAACTCATACATTGAATCTGCCCAATCTTCGATATTTTGTAAGGGTGAGAGGAATTTTAGTTTCAACGAATCGTGACGAATACGAGTCACAATAAACGGTTGCGCGGCTTCTAATTCTTGTAGCCATTGCAGCACATAACCCGTCCCCACTCCGTAATTACAGCCATTCGTTCCCAAAGCCGCGATCGCCTCATACTTATCGGTGGTCGGGAAAATTATCAACTGTCCTGGCAAACCGTCAAAACTGCGACCGGAATCAAAAACATAACATCCTTTGGCGAGGAACTGTTTTTGTACCGCTTCCACATCTACATCCTGGCGTTTATTGGTGCGGACATTGATATAATAACCGCCTTCTAAGTCATTATCGAAGGCAATAGGGCGATCGCCACAAATTTCTGCCAATTCCTCAACCGCTTGGCTGTAGGACTGCTCTTTCCCTCGTTGCGAAAAGTCGGGATATTCATACTCTACATCGGCGCGGGGGTCTTCTTCGTACTCATCGGGGGGTTCGATATCGATTTCCAATTCCTTAGCCAGATCGCCTGCAAATTCGCGCAATAGGGTTAAGATATCAGCGCGACCGTAAACTTTCGCTAAACCCAAGGCCGTTTTGCCATTCCGGTTGCGTTTCTCGATATCTACTCCTGCCGCCAATAATTTAGAAATTGCCTCCAAACTGCCTTGATAAACCCCCGCAGTCAAGGCAGTTCCACCGTCGTCGTCGCCCAGATTAGGATCGGCCCCTGCTGCTAATAAAACCTCAATAATCTCAAGATTTTCTGCATCCGCATTGTAGTGATTCAAGGCACTAATCAGGGCAGTCTCGTCGCCACTTTCGTCATTAACATCCATCCCCATGCTTAACAAAAGTTGGACTAAGGGCAGCGATCCCATACTGGCAGCTTGCATCAACAGGTTGTCACCATGTTCATCTACAATTTGATAATCTGCCCCCTGGTTAATCAAAAAAGTAGCAATTTCTTCCTGCTTTTCAGCCATAGCAACACTTAAGGCATTAAACCCTTTAACCTGCAAATCTAAGTCAGCCCCCTCAGCCACTAATCTTTGTACGATGTCCAGATGGCCTTTCTCGCAAGCGATGGTTAGGGCTGTTGCCCTCAAACCGTCTCGTCGATCCAAGTCAGGTTTTGCGGTTAATAAAACCTCCACAACCTCTCGATGACCCGCTTCAATGGCCAGCATCAGCGCCGTTCGACCCGCTTGATAACCGTATTGTGTCAGGGAATCGGCACTATAACCCCCTGAAAAGAAAAAAGGTACTTCTCCATCCCCCAAATCGTGGAGATGGGGATTTGCCCCCGCCGTTAGCAGCATTCGCACCATTTCTAAATGCCCTGATATCGCCGCCAGCATCAGGGGAGTTTTGTTTTTCGTTTCCCGTCGGCGATCGCGAGTATCGATGTCTGCACCTGACGCGATCGCTCTTTGTGCCGCCTCTATTGCCCCCGCAGAGGCAGCTTTGAGCAGAATTTCATCTTGAGAAATCGGCGTATCGACAATGCCAAAAGAACGCAACACCGCCAAAACTCCATCATCGCCGTTGCGAGTCGCCCAATCAAACGCCGTCAGCCCCTCGCCATCCTTTTCGTGAGGACTTGCCCCCGCTTCCAACAGAATAGCCACAGTTTGAGCATAGCCGCATCGCGCCGCCAAAGTTAAGGGTAAGGTATCTCGGACGTGAATCGGTTCGACGGAACGAGAGGGAGACGACTGAGACTCGATGGCTTCCATTTCTGCCAGGGCTTCGTTAGCTTCCGCTTCGGGATCGTCTGCTTCCTCTAAGTTTTCCAGTTTCTCAAACACGCCCCCCATTTTCTCTAGGGATTGAAACAAGCCACCCAAAGCCTCTCCTGCTTGCTTTGTCACCTCCGCTTGATTGATCGTAATCTGTGCAATCCTTTGATTAACATCAACCCCGGCTTCTAAAAGTGCTTTTAAGACTTCGTTAGCTTGGGGGTTATCTCCTGCGGCAACCGCGAGGGCGATCGCGGGAGTCGTCCGAATCAGCGCCGTTTGATAGGGGTTAGCCCCCGCTTCTAGTAACTGCAAAGCAACTTCAAAATGTTTCTTTTCCAGGGCGCAGAGTAAAGGCGCTTCCGCATCGATATCGGCCCTGGATGCAATCAACAAAGACACCATCTCAGGATTCCCATCCCTAGCAGCCTCCGAAAGCGGCGTACCACAATAGGTTTGCACGTTGACATCTGCCCCCTTCTCAATCATCGTGCGTACTACATCAATACCGTAGGGAATCGCCATCACTAACTCAGTTTTGACTCGATTTTCCCAAGCCCCCGCTTTCACCAAGGCATAACGAATCTCTCTTTGGTATTGGCACAGTTGTAGCAAACTTGTGTCCCCATCCTTGAGATTAGGATTCGCCCCAGCCGCCAGTAATTCCTGCACTCGCGGCAGATTTTCGCTTTTAACCGCTTCAATCAGTTGGTAATCGAGGTCTTGTTGAGTCATCCGAATTTCCCTAAAATACAGACTGAATGCCAGACTTTAATGAAGTTTACCAGTAAAATGAAAGCCAGATCGAGATATTAACTTATTGTAATATTTATACTACACTTGGGATAAATAACTCCTACTTATAAATCTAGTCCGCGATCGCGGACTTTGCTCTCGTTAGCCCCAGATTTTAATCTGCGGGCGGGCTGTCGGTTTTTATTGAGAATTGCTATAGCCAGTAGTACCGTGACACAGCTAAAAATGTAGATTAGGTAGGGTGTCGTTAGCGAAGCGTAACGCACCGATTGGCAGAGCATTTTAACTGGATAATCACCCTCATTTTCAATCAAATTTCTCAAAAGTTCTCAACTTAGAAAATAGACCCAATCAGCGCCAACAACCACCAGCCAACAATCACCAAAGAAACCTGAATCGAAAGACTGACAAATAAAGGATTTGGTCTTAATTCTCTTCCTGCAAAACCAATAATCAAACACCACAGTAAATCAAACCCACGAAAAGGGGGAATCGGCAGCAAATTCATCCCCAGAAACTTTGTTAAACAGTAAATTATGACAACCCCAAAACTCTCCCTGGCAATTAACTCATTACCAGAATCAAAAACACTATGAGAATATACTGAATTAAATGCTCCTCTGAAAAACAATTCACAACCTTCGAGCATTTCCACAAAAGCGATTTGGGGAGAAAGAATCAACCCACAAAATAAAAAGATAATCAGAGGACTGGTAGCAGCCAGAACAAATCTTTTGAATGCGCTCAATTCTTCCAAATATCTTTTATCGGTAGAGTGACCATCATAATCACCATAGGTGGTTGACCTAAAACCCACAAAACCGCCAATCGGAATCCAACCAATAGAACAAGATAGCGAACCAATATCAAAACGGATAATCGGCCAGGTAAAAAAACTAATTTTATTTACAGGCGCTTTGAGAAAAAAAGCAGCAAGAAGCGTAATTACAGGATCGGCAATTGAGTAAATAATATTAGCGATCAAGAGGAAAAACAATAAATTCATAATATAATAGGGATCGATAACTTTGATATTATTTTTCAGTCCACTGTTCGATACCAATAACGTTTGGTAATGAATTACTTACTGAATTGACAAGTTTTCGATCGCCAGTAACAAACGGGCATTTTTGTTGAAGACTCAACGCAATATAAAGCGAGTCATACACAGTTCTTTGATAGTCTACTGCGAGGCGATAAGCATCAGCCAGAAGCGAAGATGAGGCAGTTATCTCAAACTCAATTTCTTTAAATGCGTCGAGGATATCATCTGCATCTTCTTGAGATAAGTCTTGAAATCTTTGGAGCTTCCAAACAATATTACCGACTTCTGCATAAATTAAATCTGGAGTAAGAATAGCCAGAGTACCATTCTGATATCCATTTAGTATGGTGCGTGCTTCCGTAGAATAAGGCTGTGGAACAAACCACTTGATTGCTACGCTACTATCAACTACAACTTTCTTCACTACTATCTATTCTTATCTTCTAGCATTAATTCTGTATTATCAACAAACTCTCCGTATTTTTCCATTAATTTAACCCGTAGTGCATCTATTTTTGACACAGAAGTTTGACGGCTTTTTTTTCTATTTTCTAATGTTTTGCTTTCGCCTTCGTCTATCGATTGGAACATAATTTTATATGTATTAAATAGCTCTTGATTCTCTCTCTTAAACTCTGATTCAGGGCTTTGATTTAAAGAATTTAAAATTTCGCCAACCATTTCCGCAGCAGTATCACAAGCCCACTTAGCAGCTTTGTCATTACTGACCGATAAAATTAACGATTTAACTTTACTATCAGTCTGAGTACCGTTACTTTTTCGGAATTGGAAAGTTCTGAATTCAGCTTGAGGAGGATTTGTTAAAATATTTTTATCGCGTAATTTTTTAATTATTTTTCTTGTTGAATCATCATAGATACAATTATTATCTAAATCAATTTCAAATTTATCCTCTGGCTTAAAATGAACAAGATCGTCTCGTAATTTAAAAAGAAGATCAAAATCTTGATAAGGTTTTTCCCCCTTCTTAAATTCTTGAGATAAAGCTTTACTAGCATTCAAAAATTTAGCTTGTGTGCTTTTATTTTCCGATTGGTTAATACTTGATTCATCAGTAGCCGCAACTAACTCGTTAAGTATCTTTTCATTATTTCCATTGACTTTTGCTTGTTTACTAATCGTCCCAAGCTCATTAATAAATGCTTCAAGGGAAAAAGCAGCGAAAAGAATTGCTACTAAAGCATCATCTTTGGTGTGAATCGAAAAACCTTTTTTAGTTTTGTAGTATGCGTTTACCGCAATTTTGTATAGCCGATCAGAATAGGATATAAAGCCTTGACCTGGCTGCATAGGTGATAGAGACATTTGAGTCAAAGAATTAAAATTGTTACTTATGATTATACTGAATAGATTTACCGTTATAAAGCAGTAGCTTATCCTCGCAATTAATCCCCTTGGGGATATTTTTCCCACAAATCTGTAGTTTGACGCAAGCTGCAATGATCGTCTCCTAAGATTAAATGATCCACCACTGGAACATTGAGAAACTGTCCCGCTTGCAGTAGTTGTTCGGTAAGAAAAATATCGCTGTCGCTGGGTTCAGTATTCCCCGAAGGATGATTGTGGGCGATTAAGATGCGAGTTGCCCCCTGACGAATCGCGGTACGAAACACCTCAGAAGGAGAAGCAAGGGTTTCTGTGGCTGTACCAATGGTAATAACTTCTGTCCCCATGAGGCAGTTTTTCACGTCTAGGAGGACTGTGGCGAAGTGTTCTTGAGCTTTCCAGCGAATTTCGTGGCTGAGAGCTGCTACGGCTGCTTCTGGGCAGTCGATGGAGACTCGCTCTTTGGGACGAAAGAGAAAGGCTCGTTTTCCTAGTTCAATTGCTGCTACGATGGTAGTCGCTTTTGCCGGGCCAATTCCTGGTATTTTCATCAACTCCAGGGGGGTAATATCTCGTAGAATATCGAGGGCATCACGGTTAAATTGACTCAGTTCTTGGAGAATATACTGACCTAAGCCTACTGCCGAGAGTTTGCCTTTTCCTTGTCCTGTGGCGAGTAAAATAGCGAGGAGTTCGGCATTGGAGAGGTTTTTCGCCCCAATTTCGAGGAGACGTTCTCTGGGGCGTTCGCTAGGGGGGATGTCGGCAATTCGCAGGCGGTAGGTCATAAAGATGCACGGTTAAAAGAGCTTTATAGCTCAAAATATAACGCTTTATGAGGAAGATAGGAAGAGAGAAAAAGGTTTTCTGACTTCCGAACCTCGGCGCGTAGTGCTATAAGATGGGAAAAAATGACTATTTCCTAGAAACAGAGTACAAATCGTTAATCGCAAATCCCCAAAACTTTACCCCAAGCTAAGTCATGAAACTCGATCGCGAACAAGTCCAAAAAGTTGCCCATTTAGCCCGTCTAGCACTCACTGAGGCAGAAGAAGAACAATTTACCCCCCAACTCAGTAGTATTCTCGAATATTTCGAGCAATTGAGCGAACTAGATACTGATAATGTTGAGCCGATGACGCGGGTGATTGAGGTGAGTAATGTCACGCGATCGGATACGATTCAAAAAGAGAGCGATCGCGAAGACCTTTTGCGAGAAGCCCCAGCCCAAGAAGGCGACTTTTTCCGCGTCCCCCAAATCCTCAGCACCGATGAGGAGTAAAATAATGGGCAATAATGCGGATTTTATTGGTTGAAGACGATCGCCAAATTGCCCAAACTCTAGCTGCTATATTGCGCCAGCATCATTACACGGTAGATTTAGCCGAAGATGGTGAAATGGGGTTAAATTATGCTCAAACTTACGAGTATGACTTAATTTTGCTAGATTTGATGCTGCCTAAGCGGGATGGTTTTGGGGTGTGTCAGGAGTTGCGACGCAGAGGCGATCGCGTCCCTATTTTGATGTTAACTGCCAGAGATGCTAGTTCCGATCAAGTGCTGGGATTGGATGCTGGGGCAGATGATTATGTCGTCAAACCTTTTGCCATTGAGCCGCTTTTAGCCAGAATCCGGGCATTATTGCGGCGGGGAAATGTGGCTTTCTCTCCCGTATTAACCTGGGAGAATTTACACCTCGATCCGAGTACCTGCATCGTCAAATATCGAGATAAAATACTTCCGGTTACGCCCAAGGAATATGCTTTATTAGAATTGTTGTTACGCAGTCCCCATCGCGTCCTCAGTCGCGGCTTAATTTTAGAGCATTTGTGGGATTTAGAAGACCAGCCCAGAGAGGATGCGGTGAAGGTACATTTACGCCGTTTGCGTCAGAAGCTCAAAGCCGCAGGTGCGCCTCCTAATTTAATTGAAACGGTTTATGGTATTGGGTACAGGCTTAATCCCAACTTCTAATCCTCAGTTTCGTCGCTTGCGTCGGCGCTTATTGTTGTCTTATTTGGGGGTTATTTTGGGGGTGACGGGAATTTCGGCGATCGCGGTTTATCAGATGGTTGCTCAAAGTCTTTATCAGCAAGTGGACGATCGTTTGTTAACTGTCGCGCAAACTGGGGCTAAGTCTTTGGCATTGGTAAAGCACGAATATCGCGAACATGAGGAGGATGGGTTTGAAGCCGAGGACGACGAACCGGAGACGGAGAAACAGCCTAACCGAAATTCCTCTAAATATAGCCGCTTTCTCAATATTGCCACAGTGCCGTTACCCAATCGCGCTCTGGGTGTCGAGTGGTTTGACGAACAGGGAAAATTACTGATTCGCGAGGGTAATTTATTTCCTGCTGGGTTATTTGTGCCTATCCAGTCTCGTTATGGAGATTATTCTCAAGAAAATGGCAATAGAAGTCTGATTTTCCCCGTATTTTTGCTAGAAAGTCAAAATAAGCGGGAATTAGCCGGATATATTCGCGCCACGGAGTCTTTACAGGGGATCGAGCAAGAATTAAGTCGCTTGCGGTGGGGTTTGAGTTTAGGTGGCGTTTTGGCATTATTTTTGGCAGGAATTGGCGGCATTATGCTGACAAATCAAGCTTTGCGCCCCATCGAGCAAAGTTTTGAGCAGTTACGTCAATTTACGGCGGATGCCTCCCACGAGTTACGCAGTCCCCTCACAGCGATTAAAGCGGCAGTGTTTTTATTACAGAATCGCGACGGTGAAGATCGCCACAACGCGATCGCCACGATTGACTCAGCCACCGCACAAATGAAAATCTTAGTCGAAGACTTGTTATTATTAGCCCGTTTGGATCGCGATCGCCACACCCCCCATCTAGATTGGATTGACCTTCCCCTGGATGAAATCCTAGAAGATATCCTCAACGCAATAACAGCCCCCGCCCAACAAAAACAGATAGGAATCCAAGCTGAAATTGCGCCCAATCTCACGGTAAAAGGACAGGGAGCTTTGCTCAAGCGAGTTTTTGTCAATTTAATCGAAAATGCTCTACACTACACCCCAAAAGGCGGTAAAATCACAGTTCGCTCATACCAAAGCGATCGCCAAGCTTGGGTTAGTATTCAAGATACCGGGATTGGTATTGCCCCCGAACAACTCCCTCACATTTTCGATCGTTTTTGGCGAGGGGACAAAGCACGCGATCGCCGCAAGGGAGGTATGGGTTTGGGTTTAGCCATTGCTCAAAGTCTCGCGATCGCCCACAATGGTCAAATTACAGTCACCAGTCAACCCAATATCGGTAGTTGTTTTCAAGTGCGTTTGCCTCTAGCTTAATTTTGTTGAGCGTGAATGTTCCGAGTTTGTAACTTTTTGCTCCTAAACTGTTAATAAAACTACCGTCTAAGGAGTCAACCGATTAATGCAATCTCGTAACTTTCGCAAACTACACCGCGTCCTTGCCCCAATTGTTTTTATCCCCCTCTTTTTAACCGCAACCACAGGCGTACTATACCGCGTCGGTAGCAGTTGGTTCGGTACACCACCCAACTTTAGTCACTGGATGATGTATATTCACCAAGGCGACTTTCTCGGCGGTCAACTGCGAGTAGTTTACGTTCTCCTCAATGGCTTAGGAGTCATTGCCATGTTATTTACAGGTATTTACATGACCAGTTTATTTCGACGTTCCCGGCGTTCCGACTCCTAAAACCCTACAAACTCGAATTATGCAGCCAACCTGTCGGCATCCTTGTACCGCTAAGATTTGCACCATCGAGAATCGCATCGTCCAGGTTGGCTTCTCTGAAGTTTGCCCCCTGCAAATTCGCCCCACTCAAGTTTGCACCTTGGAGATTTGCCCCCTCGAAATTCGCCCAACGCAACTCCGATTGACGCAAATCTGCCCCTTGTAAATCCGCCCCACGCAAATTTACCCCAGGTAAGTTCATGGTACGGAGGTTACAGCCCCGTAAATCCACCCCAGGCGCGATTAAAAACGCCCCTGCTTGGAGGGGATCGAAACCCACGGGGAATTTCGTCTGAGGGCTAAATAAAGCCCGTTGGAGATTGATTTGCGATAACTCTGCCTCGTTAAAATCAGTTTCAAACAAACAGGTACTGCTGAGGTTCGCATTCGTCAAATTTGCCCCCATTAAACTTGCCCCCATCAAACTTGCCCCCAAAAAGTTAACGGCTGTCAAATTTGCCCCCATCAAGTTTGAACCAATCGCTTTGGAAAGCATCAAAGTCGCTTGGGCTAAATCTGCCCCCGTGAGGTCTGCTAAACAGAGTTGAGCGGCGCTGAGGTTCGCTTGCAGTAAATCAGCCGTGCTAAGGTCGGCTTTGCGTAAATCTACGCCTTCTAAATCCGCTTCGCTCAAGTTTGCTTCTTCTAAGACGCAGGAACTCAAGTTTGCGCCGATTAAAGTTGCACCGTGGAAGTCTCCTTGGGTGAAGTCCGCTTGACTCAAATTTGCCCCGCTCAAATCAGCTTTTGCTAACACAATTGTGGCAAAGTATCGATTTCCGGCGGCGTATTCTTGCAAGAGTTCTTCGGGAGACATGATTTGTCAGCTATCAGCCAATAAGTAGAACGTTTACCCGATAGTTTACTGGTTTTCTGTTATTAGTTGTTGGTTTTTCCTGTATTTTAAGAGGAGGCGATCGCCCAACTCAAACCCTAAGAAATCGCCACCATTTGCTGACGAATTTCCTTATTATCCGTCATCGGTGCAGAGAGAGCATCCTCCAAATCCGCTCGTCCCAACTTATCTTCGAGAATCCGCATCACTTCCCGACCAAAATCATTGGGATTTTGCTGCCACGCTTGTAAACAAACCTCCCCCAAAAATGACCCCAACGGTTCGGGATTCCACAGTAACTTTTTCGCCGTCCAAGGCATCAAACTCATGGGATTATAACCGGGTTTGAGAACCTCATTTTTCAAGGCATAACCTTCGAGATGAGTATGGGGTTGTAAGCCAATAAAAAAGATAGCAGGTTCAACCTTATCCGCCCCAAAAATCGCCTCTAACTCGCGATGATAAGCAATCGTCTGGCGAATCGTCTCAAAGGTTTCATCAATCACATTAAACGAGTAATTCACCGAAACCACATCGTTAAAACCCGCCGCTTTAAGGTCGCGACAATTCTGTAAAACCGTCCGCAAATTGTAGCCCATACGCATCTTCCGCACCAACTCCTGGGAACCACTGGTAATGCCAATCTCAAAATAATTCATCCCCGTTTTCGCCATGAGATCGCAGAGTTCAGGAGTGAGATTATCGGCGCGAATATAAGCAGCCCAATGAATATCCGTCATGCCCGAATCGAGGATTTTTTGGAGTAGTTCTACTGTATCTCCAATAAACTTACGCGCTGGAATAAACTGAGCATCCGTAAACCAGAAATTACGAATACCGCGATCGTACAAAGAACGCATTTCTTTAACGACTTCATCGGCGGGATTAATACGGACTTGCTTTCCTTCAACTACCGTGTAAATACAATAGCAACAGTTATGAGGACAACCCCGTTTAGTTTGTACGCCAATGTAAAAATCATTCTCTTGTAAATAGTAATTAAACTCCGGCCAAATTTGCTCGATATAATCGTAATCGCAAGCCGTTTTTTCCATCGGTGTAGGTTCTTCGTGAATCAGGCGATCGCGCGGTTGACTTTCTCCCACCACATAACAACGCTCGCTACTAATATCCTCCCCGCGTAGTAATTTCACCAACAACGTTTCCCCTTCCCCCACCGAAACAAGAGTATCCTTTGGCAACAACTGCTGCATTTGTTCGTAAAAAACACTCACCGCACCGCCCCCAACAACCGCCCTCGCTTCAGGATGGTAACGACGCGATCGCGCCAACCCCCGCCGAATTAAGCCTCGATTGCGCCATAATTCCCCGTAGTAAGCCGTTGCCACCTTCAAACCCCCAATCGCCCCCCGCAACTTTTTCAGAGGGTTTCTCGCGTAATAAAGTTCAAAAGCATTCTGCAACGGATTGCCCCCGCGTCCCCCCACCGGAGCATAAATTTGAATATCTCGCCAAGAAAACACCAACAACGTCGGCTGAAACTCATCCACCACTCGATCCAAAGCCCGATCGAATTCTAGCGGCGGTACTGTTCCCAAATCAAACAAGCGTTGCTGTACCTCTGGAAACTGTTTGTGAAGATAATCCGCTAAATAAACTACACCAATCGGAAAAATAGGATTGCAAGGAAGGCGAACGTAAAGAACTTTTTGCATGGAGCTTAAACTTTTTTTAAGGTTTTGGCTTGAACGAATAGAAAATTAAGTGCTAACAGAAGAGTTTGCTGGCATTTGTAATCGGCAAGAATTACAAAAAAGCAAAAATTTGTTATATAACTTAACTTTAGCGCTATCAATCCTTGACATCAACTGCTAGAACGATTCTCACCCCCGTTTTCTCGGTTGGTAACAAATCCGACAAATTTGCTCAAACTAGAGAATAAAAGGATGAGGAGGATTTATTCCCTCAAAAAAAGCGCCCGGTGTCAACTGTACCCTAAAAACCTCTCTCTTTTGCCAATTATTGCTCAATTACACCTCTTGAAACCCGTGTTATTTCGCAGGATTGGTAGTCAGGTTTACAGCACATCGGGATCGCTGGATGTTAGCGTAGAAAGGTAATAGCAAACTTTATATAGTCGAAAGCAACATTTAACTATGGCACAAATTTTTGATCCCGTTCCAGAAAACACTGCCGATCCCCTACTTTGCTGCTATGTCAATGCTACTAGCCAAATTCAGGTTGTTCGCATCACCAATATCACCAATTGGTACTTCGAGCGAGTAGTTTTTCCGGGACAACGCTTAGTATTTGAAACTGTCCGTAGCGCTCTTTTAGAAATTCATACAGGGATGATGGCCAGCGCCATTTTATCGGATACAATTCCTTGCGAACGCTTATCTATTAACGAAGGATTAGAAGCCGAGGACGAGTCCGAACCGACTTCGGAACCCGTCCCCGCAGTAATGTGTTAAGTAATATTAAATGCTTTTAATAGCCAGGGTAGTTCAGTACGAACTACCTTATTTTTCATATTGTGCATTGCCTCTAAAGATTGGCGCTGCGATCGCATTCCCTGCTTCTCCACATCTACTCTTCGGTAGTTGTTCTCCCCAAAGCCGCTAAAATAAGCTAGAACTTAGCAACCGCGAACAACCTCTAACTGCGTTTTGTATCTCCCCTCCTTTCTTTGGCTTTGGAAAATCGCTGCTTGGTCAATGGGCTTATCCCTAGCCGCTTATGCCCTCCTGGCAGTCTCCGGCTTTTGGCTTTTCAATCGCCGTACCCAACACCGTTCCCGTCCCCATTGGTTGCGTCCTTTGCACTACAGCATCGGAATCATCATGGCAATTTTAGTATTAATCCTACTGGGGATCGGTTTAGTCGGCACTGTCGGACACTTCGGGAGTTTAGGCCATTCTTCCCATCTCCCTGCGGGTTTGATTGTCGTTGCCTTAGTCGCTGTTTCAGTCGGAAGTGCCACCCAAATCCCTCAAAAAACTTGGGCTAGACCCCTCCACCTTTCCACCAACGCCATCCTCTTTTTCGCCTTTGCTTGGGTATCTTGGACGGGTTGGGGAGTCGTCCAGAAATACTTACCTTGATTTTTGATTTTGAGAATGCAATTCAAAATCCGATGATGAAGGTAACGGTACATCCCGCTCTAAATCCCCAACTCGTTGTAGCGGCCAAAATCGCACAGCAGCCCGTCCTAAAATTTTCTCTGCCGTCACCACTCCCCAACAGCGACTATCATAACTGCCAGAGCGATTATCCCCCAGTACCAAATAGGAATTCGGCGGAATAGTTACGGATTGACTGAGATAAGGCGTTTTTTCCGGCTGCATAACGTAACACAAATCCAAATCGGTAAATTCTCCAGCCAGTAAATAATCTTCTACTAGAGGCGTACCATCTACATAGACTTGACCCTCTTGCAACGTCACCGTTTCCCCCGGTAAGCCCACTACCCGCTTAATTAAGGTCGGACCGACATCTTGCCCAACCAGCGCTTCGGGAGGATAAAATACAATCGCGTCTCCCCGTCGCGGTGGATGAAAACGATAGCTTATTTTTTCGATCAGCAGGCGATCGTTAATTGCCAAAGTGGGTAACATCGATCCCGAAGGAATATAACGGGCTTCGGCTACAAAACTGCGAATCCCTGCGGCTAAAATTAAACTCAAAGCTACCGTTTTGAGAATTTCTCGACCTAAATGAGGATTTCGCCTCTGAGTCACCCGCGTATAGTAGCGTGAAGATTGCGCCATAAAAAGCATCAAAGAACTATAAGTTGGCAATTTTTAACGGGGTAATAACTTTTTGATTTTACGCATAAACCGCTTTTGAAACGAAGGACGATAATCGTAAAAACTATGTTGCACGAGTAAATCGGCATCCACATGGCGAATCATATAAGGGGGATGTTGCAGGGGAAACTCTACCGCTTCAATTTTAATTTCGTTGAAACGACTATTTTCATTAAAAGTATGAGTCGCTTCTTCAGTATGTCCTAAATTCGTAATTAAATTGACTTTCGGCACAACGGATAAACCGCGATTAATAAAATTGCAGAATGTCCATTGATAATCCCACCAATCGGGTACGCCTCCATCTTTAGCTTTTTCTACGGTTTCTTGGGCTAACAAATCCCAAATTTGAACGGAGTATTCATCCAGCAAAGCATCTTTTAAAAGGTCTTTTTGGCGTAACTCCGGCCAGTCTTTTAAGTCAAAATCAAACCACTGCCAAGCCCGTCTCCAACTCGCCCAACCCCAACAAATACTGTAGCGAGAAAAGTAGTAACTGTAATCAATTTTGTATTGATTGAATAATAAATTTGTCCCGCAAATTGCTGCTACTCGCTCATCCTCGCGATAGCGATTTAATAACTCCTCGCAAAAACGGAAAAAACTGGGATGAGGTAAACAATCATCCTCTAAAACAATAGCTTCTTCAACTTGAGAAAACACCCAATCTAGCCCGGATGCGGGTCGCAAACCACAACCCAAATTCTCCTCAGAATAATTAGTATAAACCTCGCACTCCCAATCAACTTGAGACGCGATCGCCCGCGTTTGTTCGCATTTTTCAGCTTCTCCCGGCTTATCGGGTCTCGGCCCGTCGGCAATAATAAATAATTTGGGGGGACGGGCTTGACGAACGGCCTCAAAAACTTGCTGAGTCGGACGGGGACGATTAAAGATAATTAAAGCAACCGGAGTGTTTAATTGCCAGTCAGTCATTTCAGGTATCAGTAGTGGTGTTTCTAGTTTGGCTTATCGTTAAAGTCTCGTCAAAAGTTTTTAAGATTTTAACCAACCCACTAAGGTTAATGCTTTAGTTTGCCGCACAAAAATTGGCCAAGTTTGGGGATAAAATGCCCCGGCAATATAAGACGCTACGGCTTGGGAAATGACCGTAGCGACCGCGGCTCCCATTGCGCCATATTTTTCGATAAATAACAAATTTAAAATAACATTGACCACTGCTCCTGCCGCCGTTGTAGCTGCGGAAAATTTCATTAAACCTTCAGTGGTTAACCAAGTTTCTCTGGCTACTCCTAAAGCAACAAAAATACCCGCCCAAATACTAATGGTTAAAATTCCGGCGGCTTCGGAATATTCAGAACCATAACACAAATTAATCAAAAAGGAAGATGAAAAAGTGATCGCGATCGCGAAAATATACCCCGATGTCGTGACAAAATTAAAAATCTTTTGTAACCGTCGGTAATATAGCTCCTCACTAATTTCTTTAGCTTGTACCACCGAAGGAAACACTGAATTAATAATTGCCTGCGGTATAAAGTACCACAATTCTGAAATTTTGACGGCTACCGAATATATCCCCACTGCTTCAGCCCCCTTCATTTGACCGAGCATAATTTGGTCAATTCGCATATAAATAATAATAACAATTCCCGATAAAATCAGCGGCCAACTATCTTTTAATAAACTCTTGGCTCGCTCCCATTTAGCTTGCCAAGCAAAGATAGAGCCAGTGCTTTTTTGATACACAAAAATTAAGCTTACCGAGGTAATTGCTTGTTCAACTGCCAAGGCGATCGCGAAGGCAATTAAAGGTGCTTTTAATATAATTAAAACAACTTTAACAATATTAATAAAAATATAAGATAAATTTCGCGCCCAAACCGTATATTTTACTTGTACTTGAGATTGAAACCAATAATCAATCGTATCAAAGGCTTTTAAAGCCGTTCCCGCACTAATAATCGCTGTCACCCACAACGTTATTTTATCTTGCGGATTGAGTAAGAAAACCCCCATCACTACCAAAAATAACGACCCAATACTCGCAATCGATTTAAGAATAAAAGCTGTCCCCAACGTTTCATCTCGGCAATCGCTATTACGAGCTAAATCTCGTACCACAATTTGATCTAAACCCAGTTTCGCGATCGGACTAAACAAACCCACAATTGCCCAGGCATAACTAATCGTACCAAACCCTTCAGGAGCTAAATAACGAGCCACCCAAGCCCCCACCAAAAAACCAAATCCCATTTGAAACATCTTTTCCGCAAAAAGCCAAGCTGTATTACTGAGAATTTTGCGAAAATTGGGACTTAGTCGCTGAGGTAAATCGCTGATTTTTTTGAGCATTGAAGCCTCGATTTTTCAAGAAAAAAGATAACAACAAATCATCGATACGGATAGAGTAAGCGTCTTTGAGACCCAGAAACAGTCTCTTGTGTTTGCGATCGCGCTATAGACATATCCAAACTTGTACGCACTGCCACTACCATATACCAAAACCAAACACTGGTAACTCCAAGCAACCCCGTTTCAGTTAAGTTTGTCATCAAAATAAACGACAAAATTAACAAAGGCAATCCGGCTTCTGGCATTCTGGCTTGATTAAGTTGCATCACCGCTTTTGCCACACTGGTGATAAAAGATAAAATATATAACGTTAAGCCAAGGTAACCTAAATCGCAAGCAATATCCATAAAACCATTGTGAGAATGGGGGGGCTTGAATTGAGTCGCAACCACAATCACTTGACTCGCTGGGTCATCAGCCCCGCGCCACGGTTGCCAAAAACCCCCAATGCCATAACCGAGTAGAGGACGGTCATTAATTTTATCAATAATCAGCGGCCAAAAATCAGTTCGTCCCGTCAACGTCAAGTCTTTATTCAACGTATCGACCACAATAAACTCCAAATTTTCTGTGACGACGATCGTCAAACAAATACTCGCAATCAAAAACAATAATACCGAAATAAATGCCCATTGTGGAGGGAGCTTTTTCGCAAATCCGAGATAAAACCATAAAGCAAACAGGCACACAAAAATTACCTTGGCTGCACCGCTTCCTCCCATATTCATTAAAAATAAAGAAAGAAACGTCAAACCAAAAGATAAGCGACGTTGCTGGGGATTATATAAACCATAAACAACCCAAAGTAAAGCCACAAAAAGCATTTGAAAACAAAAATGATTCTTATGACTCATAATGCCAATCCAAGCGCCATTGCCATCTTTATCATTCATTAACAAGCTGGTAACTGCCAAAAATAATCCCGCCCAGCGTCCGAGTTGAAAGATTCCTGTCCAGGTATACTGCTTGCCCACATAAAAAGCAAAAAAAGCAATTTCTAAATAAGTGCCTACATACTTAATAGTAATACGGGGAGTATCCGACCAAAATACAGAAAGGGGCATTAATAACAAAAAAGTTGCTAAAAAAGGATCGCGAATTATAAAAGTTGAAATTCCGTGAATTAAATCCTTAAAAGTGTAACGAAAACGAGGTGTTAACAACAGCAAGGCGATCGCGTAAATCCCAATTTGTCCTAAAACTGTTGGCGGCGTAACATTGTGAACCAAAAGGGTTCTGGGGTGCAGCTTGTTCATCAGACTAATAGTAACCCCCGACTCGCCAGCAATGGTCACGAGTAAAAAACAAATATAAAGCTTTTCAAGGAGACGAGTGTATTGGTTGTTTTTACCTAAATAGTTGAAGGCGATCAAAAAATAAATAACTCCGACTACAAATAAAAGAGCCAAAACTAAAGGATCTTTGAGTAAAGCTTTCATGGGTTGTGTAGCGCAGTACGATTAGCCAAAGTTTAACGCAGTTTTATAGAGAAATCTCCGAGGCAAATTAAGTTATATTGAAGGTTAAAATCCCGATGATCGCCAAATCCCTTTTAAAAATCAGCTTGCTCCTGGCCTCAAAAACTCAATTCGTCGTTATGATTTTGCTAGGTTAGCAATGAATCGCCATCGTGCTTGTGGGTTCTTTAACTATGAAAAAGAAAAAATATCCAAGATATCTTGCCAGTTTAACCGGATTGAGTGTGGCGATCGCCCTAAGTCAACCTCCACCCAGTTGCGC
>JAWQFT010000022.1:0-47457 GCA_035968055.1 Jaaginema sp. PMC 1080.18
AAACTCTTCTTAACTCTTGTTGGCATTATATGCTTTTTGAATGCGAAACAGCTTACAGCTTCAGAGATCGCATTAGCTTCTGATTTTTTTTGGGACTCACCAGAAAGTAAATTAGCTATATAATTGTATACATCTCTATGACCTTGGCGAGCGGCAAAGCAAAGAGGTGTTCCAATATTTGCATCATACAAATTCACATCAGCTCCAGCATCAACTAATAGTTTTATAACTTCTAAATTACCCACCCATGCTGCTAGTGTTAATGGAAATTCACCATCAAATAATAAATTGGCATTGGCTCTAGCTTTTAAAAGAAATCTAATGATTTCAATGTTGTTATTTTCTATTGCAACTTGTAAAGGACTAAGATCGCCTCCAACATCTGGATTGACTCCTAAATCAAGCAAATATTCAACGATTTCGACATAATTTAATTTAACAGCTAAACAAAGAGGAGTTTCTCCTGTCTCAAATTTATGTTCTGCTAAATCTAAATCTTTGATAATTAGCTGCTGGATTTTTTCTATGCTGCGTTTTTTGATTTCTAAATAGAGTTTGTTCATATCAAAAATAAATTTGCACCGATAGCATTTTTATTTTAAAAGTAAGATCGCCTCTATGTTTTTCTTGATAATTTAAAGACGATCTTTGGCAGGAAATTACGGCTCGAACGGTGCAGTATATCGACGAGTATACCCAGATTCCTCAAGATGTGATTGTCGCTGATAACTCTCCAGAAACTTAATTTCCCTTTTTTGGGCTGTAACGCTTATCCGGTTTAGCTTTGAGCCTTTTTTAGAGTCTACCCCATAGGCCAAAGTTTCTGACCTCCTTTCTGGGGCAAAATTCAACTCCCCCCCGATTGCCGACTGCCGATTGCCGACTGCCCCTTAGAGGCTGACAACTGAAAAACCCCCTGGTGATAGACAACCAAAATGTGAGACAATAAAAAGCTTTAGTGGTTCTGTTCTTCCCGAACAACCCAGGCAATGCCGATTGATTCACAACAACTATGAGCAGCAACTGGATTACCCCCGCGAATCGCCTCAGTGCCTTACCGCCTTATGTTTTCGCTCGTTTGGACGAGTTAAAAGCACGAGCGCGGGAACAAGGTTTAGACTTGATTGACTTGGGAATGGGGAATCCTGACGGTTTTGCACCGCAGCCTGTGATTGATGCGGCGATTGCATCTATGAAAGAAGCCCAGAACCACGGTTATCCGCCTTTTGAGGGGACAGCAAGTTTCCGCAGCGCGATCGCGAATTGGTACGAACGCTCCTACAATGTTACACTCAACCCGGACAGCGAAGCCTTACCGTTGTTGGGTTCAAAGGAAGGTTTGGGTCATCTGGCGTTGGCTTATGTGAATCCGGGGGATGTGGTACTTGTTCCCAGTCCTTCTTATCCTGCCCATTTTCGAGGGCCCATGATTGCGGGGGGAGAGATTTATCAAGTCAAATTAACCGCAGAAAATAATTGGTTAATTGACTTAAATACAATTCCTGAAGATGTTGCTCGTCGCGCTAAGATATTTTATTTCAATTATCCTAATAATCCAACAACTGCTACTGCTCCGAGGGAGTTTTTCGAGGAAATGGTAGCGTTTGCTCGTCATTACGAAATCATGCTGGTTCACGATTTATGTTATGCCGAACTTGCTTTTGATGGCTATCAACCGACGAGTTTGTTAGAAATTCCGGGCGCAAAGGAGATTGGCGTTGAGTTTCATACGCTTTCTAAAACTTACAATATGGCGGGTTGGCGTGTGGGTTTTGTGGTGGGAAATTCGCAGATTATTCAAGGTTTACGAACGCTGAAAACAAATCTGGATTACGGCATTTTTGCGACGATCCAAACTGCGGCGGAAACTGCTCTAAATTTACCGGAAATTTATATTAAAAATGTCCAAGAACGCTATCAAAAACGCCGAGATTTCCTGATTGATGGCTTAAAAGAATTGGGCTGGAATATTCCCAAATCTAAAGCGACGATGTATGTTTGGATGCCTTGTCCTGTGGGGATGAATTCAACCGATTTTGCTTTAGAGGTGTTGCAAGAAACGGGGGTGGTGGTGACTCCGGGTAATGCTTTTGGAGACGCGGGAGAGGGCTATGTACGGGTGAGTTTGATTGCGGAATGCGATCGCCTTGGAGTGGCCTTAAATCGCCTTAAACAAGCCGGGATTCGCTATCAACCGGAAGTGGTTACTTCTCAGGGATAAAAAAACTAAAATTTAATTTTAACGGGTTGGGCTAGGGTGTAGGATAAACTTCTACTCTGGCTCGAACTCGTGGATTTACACAAGCTACAATTGAAGGCGATCGCTCACTCGGATATTTTGCAATATGAAGCTTAAAGTAGAAGAAGCTGTGAAAGCAGCAATAGATTATTTACAGAAGCTAAGACAAAGCATCGGGTTTGATGTTAAGGATATTCGTTTGGAAGAAGTCGAAGTTTCTGAAGACGATCGATATTGGCTGATTACACTTAGTTTTACGCAACCTAGCGATCTGACCAAAAATCCGCTTCCCGGTATCGTTACGCAACCCAAATATCAAAAAGAATACAAAATTTTCCGTATTAATGGCAATACAGGAAAAGTTGAGTCGATGAAAATTAGGGTTGTATGAATGAATATATCAGGGATGTTGTCGATCGTTATAGAAATCGAGGAATTTTAGTAGATACAAATATTTTATTGTTACTGTTTGTGGGTGCAACAAATCGGGACAGAATAAGACAATTTAGCAGAACAAAGCAATTCGCAGAATCAGACTACGACCTATTAGTTGCTTTATTAAATGAGTTCGATAAAGTTATCACTACTCCCAATATTTTAACAGAAGTAAGTAATTGGATTGGTTATTTGAAAGAGCCAGAGAGACAGTTATGTTTTTCTATATTTGCTCAGGGGATTAGTTCTTTAGAAGAAAATTATGTAAAAAGTTCAGTAATTTGCCAAGCTTCGGAATTTATGGGATTTGGCTTAACAGATTGTAGTATTAAAGAAATGGCTCGCGGCAAGTATTTGGTTTTGAGTGATGATTTAAAGTTGGTGAACAATCTTCATTCTACTGGAATTGATGCGATTAATTTTAATAATTTACGGAATTTTAGTTAATGAAAACCCTGGTTTTTAAGTATAGCAGTTAGCAGTCGGGGTTAGGACGTTTTTGCTGTTAGCCCTCACCCCAACCCCTCTCCTACTCCGAGAGGGACTTATTGTTTAGGCATAAATTTATTGTCCTAACTGCTCACAGCAGTTGCTATAAAACCAGGGTTTTGAGCAGCTTGTTTTGTCGGTCAAATTACCGCTACGCGAGATTAGTAGAATCGAGTTTGCTGCTAACTTTATCAATGGCTTGAAAATCGCGTCCAAAGGGAAACAAAGCCATATTGATAAGTTTGATATGTTGTTTTGCGAAGGGTAAACCGACAATCGTAATCGCTAAAATAGCGGCGTGGGTGATGTGAGAAAGCGCAATTCCCCAACCGAATAAAACAATCCAAATCACATTGAAAATAGTTTCTAATGTGCCGTTAGCAGTACGAGACTCAACCACTTCTCGACCGAAAGGAGTCATGGTGGCAAAGCCGATTTTAATGGATTGAATGCCGAAGGGAATGCCGATGATGGTCAAACATAAGCTTAATCCGCCGACAATATAACCGATACCGCTTAAGAAACCGCCGAAAATTAACCAGATGATGTTACCAAGTAAGCTCATATTTTGTTCCTATAGAGATTGAGAGGGAGTTATAAAGGACTACAGTTTGTAACGCTGTATAATTATAGGATAACAGGCTAAATTCGGTAGTTTGGTCGGGTTATCTAGACTGGCGGTTTTATTATTTTTTGGTTATTGATTGTTTATTATTTGTTATTCGTATCCATCCCACTCTTGACAACGCCCTCAAAAACTGGTGACTGTGAAGACTAAAACCTCTCGGCACAATACAAACAACCAACAACCAACAACTAACAACAAATTATCGGAAGAACGTCCCTTTTGGCTACCACTAACGCCGTTGCGTGAGAATATCTACGCCATCATCGGTAACG
Source organism: Jaaginema sp. PMC 1080.18 (assembly GCA_035968055.1). Taxonomy (GTDB): domain Bacteria; phylum Cyanobacteriota; class Cyanobacteriia; order Cyanobacteriales; family Spirulinaceae; genus Jaaginema. The sequence continues at coordinate 4,064 of JAWQFT010000022.1, forward strand.
GCGATGGTATGCTCGAATTGGGCTGAGAGTTTGTGGTCTTTGGTAATTGCTGTCCAACCGTCATCGAGGACTTGAGCTTCCCAAGTGCCTTCGTTGATCATGGGTTCGATGGTAAAAACCATGCCTTTGCGGAGTTTTTTGCCTTTACCGCGTTTGCCGTAGTGAGGAACTTGAGGTGCAGTGTGGAAGACGGTACTTACGCCATGACCGACGAAATCGCGAACGACGGAATAGCCTTCTGCTTCGGCATATTCTTGGATAGCTGCGCCGATGTCACCCAGTCTAGCACCAGGTTTAACTTCCGCGATCGCGCGACGCAAACATTCTTCAGTAACTTCGACGAGTTTTTTGGCTTTGACTGAAGGAGTCCCGACAAAAAAGGTGCGGGAGGTATCGCCGTGATAGCCGTCTAAAATCGGGGTAACGTCAATGTTGATAATATCCCCATCTTTAAGAACTTGACGAGGATTGGGAATACCGTGACAAATCACTTCGTTGACACTGGTACAGATTGATTTGGGAAAGCCGTGATAACCGAGGGGAGCGCTTTTTGCCCCGCGTTCTTGCGTCCATTTTTCGGCAGCGTCGTTTAATTCTTGGGTGGTTACCCCAGGTTTAAGCATCAGTTCGAGATAATCGAGTAATTCGGCGGCTAATTGCCCGGCTGCTCGCATTTTCTCGACTTCGCGGCTAGATAATAAGGTAATTGTTTCGTTGGCCATAAGTTATGCTGGGCTGTGGAAGTTTTCTGGTATTCTCGTTTTTTCATTGTACGAAGTTCCGGATCGCGATCGCGTCTCAATCGTAAACCTCATAACAGTTATTATGTTGACCATAACAACTGTTATGGTTAGAGAACCTGTAAAGCAGGAAAATCCCTAGAAAACAGTACGATCGACTTTTGAGTAATGTTGTCATGTCCCAGAAAAACGATACAGTTACTTTAATCGCAGCCCTTCTGATTACCCTCATAATCCTGGGTGGGGGGTTTTGGTGGCTTCGTCGCAGTGGGATGTTAGCCGGATTGCTGGGGGATGAAACCGCGAACACTGCCACAAATCAACCCCAAACTCCTACCAACACCCCTCAATTTGACGTTCCGAACGATCTCCCCGCAGGAACGACTCTGAGCATCAACGGTTCAACCAGTATGGTAGGCATTACCGAAGGTTTGAAACGCGATTTTGCCCAGCAGTTTGCCAATGCGACGGTAAATACGGCGGCTCAAGGCACAGATAAGGGCCTTCAAGCCCTGGTAAACGGCAATGCAGACATAGCTGCCATTTCGCGACCTTTGACGGCTCAAGAGCAACAACAAGGGCTTGTAGCAGTTCCCGTAGCGAAAGACGCGATCGCGATCGTGGTCGGCTTAAACAACCTCTTTCGTACCGGACTAACTACCCAAGAAGTCTACAACATTTTTACCGGACAAGTTAACAATTGGTCGTCCCTAGGAAGTACCAATGCAGAGATTCAAGTCATTAATCGTCCCCTAGAAAGCGGTACAAGACAAGTGTTTCAGGAGATGGTACTCAAGGGCGCAAATTTCGGCAGTACCCCCAACTTTACCACCCAAGAACGCGACGCAACCACGCCAATTTTACGGGCTTTGGGGAACAATGGCATTAGTTATGCTACTTATACTCAAGTGGCTAATCAACAAACGGTGCGAGTTGTCGCGATTGAAGGTTTGACTCCCGAAGCGGCAAATTATCCTTATCAACGTTCTTTATCTTATGTGTATCAAGAACCTGCAAGTCCGGCTGTTCGAGCCTTTTTAGGTTTGGCGCTATCAGCTAGAGGTCAAGAAATTATTAATACTGTGCGGTAGTTATTGGTTATTAGTTATTAGTTATTAGTTATTAGTTATTGGTTGTTGGTCACAATTTCCTCTTAATCTTCCCCTTCTCAAAACTATCATCCCTTACCATTTCTAGCTTTGAGTCTTGTTTTTTTGCTAGTTTAGCCATTGTTATTAAGCCAGATTTTTTTTAAATCATAGAGTAAAAGATGTCTTCTATATTTTTCAGTATTGTTATTCCAACTTATAACCGCAAGCCAATTTTAACGAAATGCTTAAAAGCATTAGAACAGCAAAAACTGTTAAAAAATAGTCAAATTCAAGACTATGAAATTGTTGTAGTTGATGATGGTTCAACAGACGGGACTTTAGACTACTTAGAAGCCAACACTACGGAATTTCCTCATGTTATAACTTTCGCGCAGAATCACCAAGGGCCGGCTGCTGCGAGAAATTTAGGTGTTGAGAAAGCCCAAGGAAATATTATTATTTTTATTGATAGCGATTTGGTTGTCACTGAAAACTTCCTAGAAGCTCATGCTGCTGGATTAGCTCAAGGAAAACAACAAGGATATGGCGATCGCGTTTTTACTTATGGCTGGGTAATTAACACTTGTAACTTCGAGAATCCAACGTCTGAACCTTATAAAGTGACAGATTTTTCGGCAGCTTATTTCGCAACGGGAAATGTCGCGATCGCGCGGCATTGGCTGCTCGAAGCAGGTTTATTTGATACGGGTTTTCAGCTTTATGGTTGGGAAGATTTAGAACTCGGCGTTCGGCTCAAAAAGCTCGGTTTAAAACTGATTAAATGTCCCGAGGCCGTGGGCTATCATTGGCATCCGCCCTTCAGTTTAGCGCAAATTCCCAAACTCATCGACCAAGAACATCAACGAGGCAGAATGGGAGTTTTATTTTATCAAAAACACCCCACTTGGGAAGTAAAAATGATGATCCAAATGACTTGGTTACACCGGGTTTTATGGGGGGTATTATCATTAGGCGGACGCTTAAATGAACGCACTCTTGCTCCGTTTTTACAGTGGTTAATTGACCGAAATAAGCCCCAACTTGCCTTAGAAGTTGCCCGCATTTTCCTCAATTGGTATAACGTCCAAGGAGTATATGAAGCTTATGGAGAATTGCAACAAAATAGCTAATTAATGGCAGTTCGGGATAAGCTTGCAAGCAATACGCTGTCTCAAGATAGTCAGCGTCTGTTGTACCGAAGCTAAGTTGTCGCCCCCCAGCCCGAACTGACATTAATTTAGGAATTTTACCGACTTTAGCTTATTTCTCGTTCTACAAATTTTTGGGCAGTACGAAGGATTTGTCCGGCAAGAATTGCAGCCCCAAAGCCGTTGTCGATATTCATGACGGCAACTCCTGCTGCACAAGAGTTCAACATTGTCAAGAGGGGGGCAACACCGCCGAAACTTGCGCCGTAGCCGATACTGGTAGGAACGGCGATAATGGGACAATCGGCTAATCCCGCGACAACGCTAGGTAATGCCCCTTCCATCCCTGCCACAACGATGAGAACGTCAGCATCTGCGATAACATGACGGTTGTCGAGAAGGCGGTGGATTCCCGATACCCCGACATCCCAAAGGCGTTTGACTCCAAAGCCGCACAATTCGGCGGTTACGGCGGCTTCTTCGGCGATGGGGATATCCGAAGTCCCGGCGGTAAGAATCAGCAGGTTACCGGGGCGTTTGGGGCGGCTGCGGCGACTTTGTAGGGCGCAGATTTTCGCGTCGGGGTAGTATTCTAAGCCGGGGATTTGAGCTTGGAGGGTTTCCCAAATTTGCCGTTGGATGCGGGTAGCCATGATGATGGGATTACCGCGATCGCGCATTTTATTCATAATACCGACAATTTGCGCGGGGGTTTTATCTTGTCCCCAAATGACTTCCGGGAAGCCTGTACGAAAGCTGCGGTGATGGTCAACTTTAGCAAAGTCTCCCACGGGTTCGTAGTCGAAATATTTGAGTTTGCTGAGGGCTGCGTCTGGGTTTAGTTTACCCGCAGCGACGGCTTCGAGGAGCGATCGCAGTTCGTTCGATTGGGTCATTGTCGATTTTTGTTTATAAATAAAAGGGGATAGGCTGAGAGTAAGATTTATGCTATTTTCTCGGATTCTTGCGGAGGGCGATCGCGATTTTGCCAAGAATTGGACATAAGATAACAGTTATCAACAGTTCGTTTAATGAATATGACACAACCTAATTCTTATACCACAACATCCCCTCGCAATCTTGAGGATGAATATGAGGAGGAAGAAGAAGATTATTTCGAGTATTATTTTGATAAACCGGGCAGTGAACCGGGAACTTTACATATTGATGAAGATGCGACTCCCTCGGAAATTGTGTTGATTGATTATAATGCGGAAAATGCCCTTCGTCGTCCGTTATCGAAGCCGTTAGAATGTCGCCGTTATTTAGAAACAGATTCGGTTTCTTGGATTGATGTCAGGGGTTTAGGAAGTGAGGAAATTTTAAGAGAATTAGGTCAGGTTTGCAATCTCCATCCTTTGTTATTAGAAGATGTGGTCAATGTGCCGCAACGTCCTAAAGTCCAAGATTACAACGAACATTTATTGATTGTAGTGCAGATGGTAATGCCGTTGGATGATGAGGAGGGTTTTGCGAGCGAACAAGTCGGTTTTGTTTTGGGAGAACATTATTTAATAACGTTCCAAGAAGAACCCAAGCAAGATTGTTTTGACCCAGTACGCGATCGCATTCGAGCGAATAAAGGTAAAGTTCGTCAAGCTCAAGCCGATTATTTAGCTTATGTTTTATTGGATGCTTTGATTGATAACTTTTTTCCAGTGTTAGAAGATTATGGCGAACGAGTTGAAGCCTTAGAAGATGAAGTGGTTGAAAATCCATCTCGACAAACTTTAGGCAAAATTTATGATATTCGTCGAGAATTATTGGCTTTGAGACGCTCAATTTGGCCGTTACGGAATGTAATTAATACGTTGATTCGAGATAAAAATCAGTTGATTAGTAATGACGTACAAATTTACTTTCGCGATTGTTACGATCATGTTATTCAATTGTTAGATATTGTGGAAACTTATCGCGAGTTGGCTTCGGGACTGATGGATGTTTATATGTCGGCAATTAGTAATCGTACCAGCGAAGTGGTTAATTTTCTAACAATTATTTCCACCATTTTTATCCCGTTAACCTTTATTGCAGGGGTGTATGGTATGAACTTTCAGTATATGCCGGAGTTGGGTTGGCGTTGGGGATACTTTGCTTGTTGGGGAGTGATGATTGCGATCGCGACAGGTTTATTAATCTTCTTTTGGCAACGGGGTTGGTTTGAGAATTTCTATTATTTGAAAAATGATGATGATTAGAACGCGATCGCCTATTTTTCTGAATTTTGACATTACACTTTCTCTTCAAAGCTTTTCATGCGGGCAGAAAATGTCGATATCTTAATTTTCGCGGTTTATTGTTTATGTGTCGCTTATACATTTTATAAAATGCGGCACGATGTTAGCCATTATTTTAGTATTTATTTCCAGGAACAGGCTTTAATCGCTCAACTCGAAGACCAAAATATACAAGAAATTGTAGCAGTTCAATTCCGCTTTAGCGATCGCTACAAACCCGAACAGTTAAAAGACTTTATTTTAGTAATCCAAAACCAATCAAAAACTTATTCAATTCTATTAAATTGGGAGCAGTTTGTTTTAGTTGATATGAATGGCAAAACTCATCGCGTTATTCGTTTAATTCCAGCAATGAATTTAAACTTGTCTCAGCGTCAAGTACAAACAATCGTCGTGCCTCAACAACGAATTGAAGAAAAACTTACCATAGAAGGAACATTAGATACAAAAGAAAATAGCGTACTCAGTGTAGCCAAACCCCTTTTCGATAAAAAAACAGTAAAAATTGCTGCTAAAGAAGAAAAACCTTTTTATCTCCGTTTAATTGTCGAAATTACTGAACCCAAAGTGGGGGGTTCTCCAACAACTTTGCATCCGATAAATTGCGAGTTTGTCGTGAAGCAAACACCTTGGGGAAGAGCATTACGCTGGGAACGGACTAAACGCAAACAAGCTGCCAAAAAACGCCGAGCTAAGGCGGGAAATTTGATAGAATAAGCGATCGCACTCGTCATTTTGTAGAACCCTCAAGTTATACGGTTGAATCCATGAAAGCCAAAATCATTACGGTATTATTAACCGCAACCTTCGTAGTTGGGGTAACCGGACAACTGCAATCGGTACAAGCTAGTTCTCCGACTGCGATCGCGCAAAACCCCCAAAATCAATCAGTTTGGAGTCTTTACACTTCTCCTGATGCCGATTTTAGTATTTTAATGCCAGGCGATCCGGAAGTTACCGAATCGAGTACCAATATCGACGCAGTAACCGTTAAAATCTACGGCTTTACGGTCAAGCGTTATGATGATACCGTACAGTATTTAGTAACCCGCATTAATATTCCTGAAGAATTAAATCTCGAAGCCGTCAATCCCGAACAGTTTTTAGAAGCTATGCAACAGCAAATTGCTGCACAAGTGACAGGGGAAGTAATCGCTAGTGAAATTATTAGTTTAAAGGAAAACTATCCCGGTCGAGAAATGACCGTAAAAATTGCTCAAGCCGACCAAACTTATATCACAATTAACCGTTTATATTGGGTTAATCGCAAATTATATCAAGTGAGTGTTACCGTTCCTGAAACTCTAGAACCGAACCTCACAGGTAGTAGTACCGGATTCCTCAATTCTTTTCAGTTATTAGAATAATCTCAACTATTATGGCCGATCTCGATCGGGAAACGCGATCGCCCCAGGAAATTTTTGATAGTCAGGAGTTAATTGACGCGATCGCTCAGACGATTAGCGATCGCTTAGAATTATCGCAGATACAAACCCAATCCGAAGCCGAAATTATCGATTGTATTTCCTATCCCCGCTACGGTTTTTTGATTAAATTCCGGCAAAAATTGAGCGCGATCGCAGCATTACTATTATCTGGGGCAATCTTTAATGTTTTCTACACTCCTTGGAGTCAATTTTTGAATCTACAACTACACGCATTTTTCTCGTTAGCTACGATTCTCAGTGGTGTTGTTCTGATTACTTTATTAGTGTTTGAAGTCTTTTTAGGTGCGGGAAACGATCTAGAGTTCAAAGTAAAACAGGGTCAAAAAGTGAGGTCGGAATATCGCTTTGTATCTTCCCTCAATCGCCTTCCTTTTGTTTTAATGTTCCTAGGCTTGGGCTTTTTTACCATTATCTTTGGTTTTGCGAGTCTTTATACAGAACTTTTACGCCAAGACCCTAATAATTTCCAAGGTTTAGAAGAAGGCTTTTTAACCCTTTACTTTTCTATTGTTACTTTTTCGACGGTAGGATACGGCGATGTTTATCCTGCCTCTTTTCTGGCCAGAGTTGCGGCAATTTGCGAGATTTTTATTGCTATGTTTTTCAGCTTAATTGCGCTCTCAACTACCCTCACTTGGGTTACAGCTTACGAACATCAAGAAACCAATATTGCAATTCGCGATCGCATTCAAAATCTACAGCAAAAAGAGAAAAGATGAATTACTCAGATTCAAAATTTGGGGCTAAAAATTTCCCTCAAAACAAGACTCAAAAACTCGATGTAACTGCACCCCGTTCGGCTGGAGAAACCGGAACATTCCCGCGATAGGCTTTAAACATTCCAAAGCGACATAAACCCGTCCCAAACGCCAAACGCATTAACAAGATAGTCGGGACTTCTCGCACTGATTTGAGGAAGCCAGAAATACCATATTGCAACCAACCTTGAGGGCGAATAATCCCTTGCCAAATCGTATCAAACCAGGAGGGCAGGGTTTCCACTGTCCAGTCCGCCGTCGTCACCTCTCCTTCCGTTAATCCTGTGGCTTCTAGCAGTTCGGCGAAGCCCTCTATACTGGAGAAAGCCGGGTGCGACCACTGATCGAGGAGTTGCCGCATTACAGGGCGTTCCCAGGCGTTGAGAGGCACTTCTCGGTCGTCTCGTTGATTCCAATCGGCAACCACCAGAGTACCGCCAGGTTTGAGGACGCGCAATAGTTCCTGGGCAAACAAGGCTTTGTCGGGAATGTGAGGCCCGGCTTCGACAGACCAGACGACATCAAAACTACCGTCCCGGAAGGATAAATTCAAGGCATCATCGACGGCAAACTGGGCGCTAACGCCTTCTGGGGTGAGTTCTGTAGCCCGTTGCACTTGTTGAGGGCTGATGGTAATGCCTGTGACGTTGAAGCCGTAATCGCGGGCGAGAATGCGACTGCTACCGCCGATACCACAGCCCACGTCGAGGACGGTTGTACCAGGGGGGAGTTGGTCGAGATTACCCCAGCGTACCATTTCGTGTACAAAGTCGATTTTGGCTTGCAGAAAGTCTTGGGGTTGGGGAGGTGAGCCATAATGGCCGAGGTGGATGTGTTCTCCCCAGTAATATTCGAGGATGCCGTCTTCTGTCCATTGGTCGTAGGACGTAGCGACGGATTCGGCGGATTGGTAGCGACGGGCGCTGCTAAGATAGAGGGCGATCGCGATGCCGAAAAAGACGACTAATGCACCGATTAGGCTATAGGATAGGGGAATTTGATTCACTGTGTAAATTTCTGTAACAATTATTTTTTATTTTAGAACGTCGTTCCCCCGAACTACGCTACAGACCGCAATTTTTGAGTATTTTCTACTAAACTTTGGGCAAAATCATCGAAGCGTTGTGCTAATTTTTCATCAATGAGTTTACCCTCCTCGTCAAAGGCATTCCAAGCTTGACCGATGGCGATTTGTTCGGGAATGACCCAAGCATGAACCCAGCGCATGATTTTGCGTAAGTCGTTGAGGGCGTTGCTGTTGCTTTGACCTCCCAGTACGCTGATAACTCCGGTTACTTTGCCGTCGAGGTGGTCGAAACTCATCAAATCCAGGGCGTTTTTGATGACACCACTGACGCTACCGTGATATTCGGGGGTGGCTAAGATGATACCATCGGCGGCTTGAAAGCGCGATCGCAATATCTCGACATCGGGGTTATCGGGATATTCTTTACCACCGTCACAAAAGGGTAAATTAAGGGTACGCAAGTCTAAAATTTCCATTTCTGCATTCAAGGCAGTCACCCGTTTAGCCGCTTCTTGGAGGGCAAGGGCGCTATAGGAATCGGGGCGCAAACTGCCACTAATACCAACAATTTTAACCATTATTTTTTATCCTTATGTGAAGTCGTTATGAGTTTAATATAGCGATGAATTTCAGGAAGTGTCAACTGCTCATTGCGAGTGAGGGAATTGGCTAAAATTAGGTCAGTACGATTTAATTTTGCGATGAAAACCCTAGCTAAATGGTCTGTTGAGGATTATCACCGCATGATTGCCGCAGGGATTTTGCGCGATCGCCGGGTAGAATTACTCACAGGGGAAATTGTTGAGATGAGTCCAGAAACGCCCCTACACTACACCACCGTCAAACAGGGTGCAGCTTATTTAGCAGCATTATTAGTAGGTAAGGCTGATGTTCGCTTCAATGGTCTGATTACTTTATCTGATTCTGAACCCGAACCTGATTTAGCAATTGTACGCTTGCCAGAATCATCTTATTTTCAGCGTCATCCGACTCCCCAAGATATTTTTTGGGTGGTAGAAGTTGCCCAAACCAGCTTAAAACACGACCGAGAAATCAAAGCGGGGATTTATGCAGCAGCTTCGATTGCAGAATACTGGCTTATCGATTTGTCAGCGCCACAAATGCTAGTTTTTCGTAATCCTCAAGGGGGTCAATATCAAGAGGAGTTGAAAATTAGGGAAGGTATAATTAGTCCTTTGGCTTTTCCCAATCTTTCAATATCAGTACCAAGGCTTTTATTTTTGAATTAAAAGTATCGTTGGTTGAATTTTTGGGTAATTTTATTTATTTTGACTAAATCTAAATTATGATGCTGAAATTTGATACTAATCCTTTAGTTTTACAAACTCATTCTGTCTGGGAAATGACCGATGAGCAGTTTTTTCAGTTTTGTCAACTCAACGATAGCTATTGCATCGAACGTAGTGCTAAAGGCGAACTAATTATCATGTCTCCGAAGGGTAGCGAAACAGGACATCATAATGCCAAACTCACCCAACAACTTGGTATTTGGTCAGACGAAAATGGTACAGGCATAGATTTTGATTCTTCCACGGGTTTTAAACTCCCTAATGGTGCATATCGCTCTCCTGATGCTACTTGGATTAGCCTGGAAAAATGGAACGCGATCGCCCCAGAGAAACGCACTAAATTTGCCCCCGTTTGTCCAGACTTTGTAGTTGAGTTACGTTCTCCTAGCGATAATTTGCAACCTCTAAAAGACAAGATGATAGAGTATATTGAAAATGGCACTTCTTTGGGTTGGCTAATCGATCGCAAACAGCAGCAAGTTTATATTTATAGACCCAACCAAGAGGTTGAATGTTTAACTTCACCCGAAAGCATAAGCGGTGGTTCAGTGCTGCCTGGTTTCGTTCTCAATCTGGCAAAAATCTGGTAATGTAAATGTTTTTGAGCGATAAATAATGACTAAAATTGCTTTAGATATTCAATCAATTAACCTTACCGACGAACAGTTTTTCAATCTTTGTCGCGCTAATGAAACTTGGAAACTGGAAAAAACCGCAAAAGGGGAATTAATTGTTATGTCTCCTGTAGGAGGAACAAGTGGTTATCGTGAAGCCAACTTAATTATTAGTTTAGGAATTTGGAATCGACAAACCAATCGGGGGATTGTGTTTAGTTCTTCAACTATTTTTCGACTGCCAAATGGGGGTGCGCGATCGCCCGATGCGGCTTGGGTAGAATTGAGTCGCTGGCAGAGTTTGACTCCAGAACAACAAGACCGTTTTCCACCCATTTGTCCCGATTTTGCCATCGAATTGCGATCGCGTACTGACGATCTTCTCTCGATTCAAGAGAAAATGCAGGAGTATTTAGACGCGGGTTTACGCTTAGGATGGTTGGTGAATCCTCAGCAGCAACAAGTGGAGATTTATCGACAGAATCAAGCAGTAGAAACTGTCAATTTACCAACAACTTTGCAGGGAGAAGAAGTGCTACCAGGATTTGAATTAGAGTTGCCTTTATTTTAAGGCGATCGCGTTATATTTAAACCTACAAATATAGCTCTGCCTTGATTTCTTATCGTCTATCCCGTTAACCCATCCACGAATTGGAAATCCGGGGCTAATGTAACAAAGTCCGTCTTCGCTGACTAAAAAATAAGAACTATAGTAGTTACAAATAAGAACTAGCAGACCATCTCCCGCGAGAGAGGGGTTTGGGGTGAGGGCGATTCAAGAACAATGCAATACCTGTAGGGAAATTAATTGTAATGGCTATATACAAATTTAAATTCTCGTTCGAGGTCAACAATGACTAAAATTGCTTTAGATATTCAATCAATTAACCTTACCGACGAACAGTTTTTTAATCTTTGTCGTGCTAACGAAACTTGGAAATTAGAAAAAACAGCCAAAGGAGAGTTAATTCTTATGTCTCCCGTGGGAGGAACAAGTGGTTATCGAGAAGCCGATTTCATTGGTTTGCTTTGGTCGTGGAATCGACAAATAAATCGAGGAGTTGTGTTTAGTTCTTCAACTATTTTTCGACTTCCCAATGGTGGTGCGCGATCGCCCGATGCGGCTTGGGTAGAATTGAGTCGCTGGCAGAATTTAACTCCAGAACAACAAGACCGTTTTCCACCTATTTGTCCCGATTTTGCCATCGAATTGCGATCGCGTACTGACGATCTTCTCTCGATTCAAGAGAAAATGCAGGAGTATTTAGACGCGGGTTTACGCTTAGGATGGTTGGTGAATCCTCAGCAGCAACAAGTGGAGATTTATCGACAGAATCAAGCAGTAGAAACTGTCAATTTACCGACAACTTTGCAGGGAGAAGAAGTGCTGCCAGGATTTGAGTTAGAGTTACCCTTATTTTAAGGCGATCGCGCTCTTGAATTCCCCAGGAGACACCACACGACCGATAATTTGACTGTTTTGGTATCCCGCTTGTTTTAGCTGCTCTAAACAGGCTGCTGCGGCTGCTGAAGGCAAACTGGCTAATAGTCCTCCCGTCGTTTGGGGGTCAAATAAAAGCTGATATTGAGGGGAATTACGAAAGTCGCGATCCCGAAGGGATCCGCATAGCGGCACGCACTCTATTTCTGTCGCAATGGCTAGGTTTTGCGGTTGTAGAGAACTCAGAATTCCCTTTTTGACTAACTCAATCGTACCCTCAAAAAAAGAAATGCGATCGCACTCAATTTCCACAGCCACCCCAGAAGCCTTTACCATATTTAATAAATGGCCGCACAAACCAAACCCGGTAATATCTGTACAAGCCGTTGCGCCATTTTCTTGGAAGATTTCAGCACTTTTTTGATTGCTTAATAGCATGGATTCTAATGCTGCATCTATCCACTTTCCTTGAGCTTGATATTGGCGATCGCCTGCGAATAAAACTCCTGTTCCTAAAGGCTTTGTTAGAATTAAAACTTGACCGAGTTGGAGATTATCTTGGCGCAAAAGATGCGATCGCGCTACCATACCGTTACACGCCAAACCGAGAACCAAATCTTCGCCTTCTGTCGTATGTCCACCCACTAAACTAATATGATGTTCGGCTAAAACTTCAGTTACTCCTGCCAAAATTTGATACAGAATTTCTGCTTTAATTGCTTCTGTGCCGTGGGGTAAAGTAACCAAAGTCAAAACCGTTTTTGGGGAAGCCCCCATTGCCCAAATATCGCTCAAACAGTGATGAGTCGCAATCTTACCAAATAAGTAAGGATCGTTAATTAAACTGGTAAATTGATCCACCGTATGAACCAATAAAGTATCGCGATCTGCGGGCGAAATTGCAATCGCGGCGGCATCATCAAGAGAACTCAAACCTAAAATAACAGAATCATCTGGAGGTAAACTTAAACGTTCTAAAGCAGATTTTAAAGTATTACTGCCAATTTTAGAACCGCAACCCGTACAATACATTGTTGCTGACATTCTCTGATGAGGTAAATCGCTGAAACGCTCCATAAACTTGCGGTCGATTTTATCCTTCCATTGCCAGAATAAAGGGGAATGCCAACTTAACTTTCCCCAAGACGCGATCGCACTGTAATTTCCCGTTCCTAATAATGCTAAATAACGCTGCTGGGGCTGATATTTTTGTAAAGGTTTCCCAGTAATAATATTTCTGAGATTTTCAATCAACGGTTTACCCTGACGCACCGCAAAAACCCCCGCTTTCGGGTGAGGAGAATCGCGCATTGTGGCAATATCTCCGGCAGCAAAAACAAAGTCATGGGAAACTGATTGCAGGGTATTCTTAACTAAAATAAACCCTTTTTGATCCGTTTCTAGCTCGCATTTGTCCAACCAATGGGGGGCTGAAGCTTGCGTCACCCAAAAAACAGAATCGTAGGAAACTTTTAAACCCGAATTGCAAATAATCTGAGTTACCGTTACTTCCTTAACTGTTTCGCCTAAATGCAACTTTACGCCGCGCTGCTTCAAGATTTTTTCAACGATTCGACTTGCGGCTAAATTATGTCCAGAAAGTAGCGTCTGACCGCGATGAAATAAGTGTAACTCTAGATGAGTTTCGGGCTGATGGGCTTGCCGAAAACAACGAGCGAGATGGGCTTGGATATTCATCGCTAACTCTACCCCACCCGCCCCACCGCCGACAATACTCAAACATATTCGTTGCTGAGGAGACTGTTGCACTTGCTCAACGATACTATCCCACTGAGGTAGAAAATGGGACACGGGTTTCGCGGGAATTGTGTAACGAGACGCACCGGGAGTAGTAATGGTATTCGGGGTGCTACCAATATCCACTGCAAGGTAGTCAAACGCCACTGGGGGACGAGAAGAACAAATTACCTGTTTGCTTGCAACATCTATCCCCACCGCCTTATCGAGATAAAACTCAGCCCCAGCAAACCGAGCTAGGCGGCGCAAATCAATGTGAGTCTCATCATAACTATAGATTCCCGCTACTTGTCCCGGCAGCATCCCAGAATAGGGCGTATAAGCCACGTCGTTGATTAAAATGACCCGAATCTCCGGAAGCGGATTCAGCCCCCATTCCTGAAGAGCGATCGCGTGACTGTGACCTCCTCCCAAGAAAAGTAACGTTTTATGCCAAGTTGCCATAATAATTTTAAAAATCGCTACAATCCATTGTAGACAAGGCTTTAAACCGCGATCGCCTCTCCTGCCAAACCCGCTTTATGTAAACAAATGTAACAATAATGCCGTCATACTGGCATAACGTCTTGACAGCCCCCCTAAATGCCGATAACGTTGTATGGCATACCCGGGTAAAAACTTTAGACAAAGAGATGCAAGACAAGCAAAAAGTCACACTATATCTCCCACCAGGACTTCATCGTCAACTGAAAATCAGGGCAGCCATAGACTTAGATTCTATGTCAGCAATGGTTGAGAGAGCCTTGATGTTCTACCTAGAGCATCCAGAATTAGTGGACGAGGCTGAAAACGCCTCTCACGGGAAAACCCATCAAGTCTACAACTGTCCGGAGTGTCATAGCACTTTAGTACACAGAGAAGGCGAGATGGTAGCCCTCAAAAACCAGCCCAGCATTGTTGCTGAGGAAGTTCCAGCAGAACCCGTCAAAGAACCCCTAAAGTCGAAATCGAACACCGATCTGCAAGGAGAGGAGACTTTGGTACCCTGTTAAAACCGAGGGAATTGCCAAAATAACGAGGCTAGGGATTACGCCGTATACAAGGAATGGTCGATGGTCATGAAAGACGAGCTAAATATTCTTATACAAGCTCAATATCCCCTGATTTACCTCGTTACCCCAGAGGAAGAAAGAGCTGAAGCCGCGATCGCGTCGGTCGGGCAACTCAAATCCAAAAATCGGCGAGTCTTTATCTGGACTGTGACCCACGGCATCGTTGAATACGGTCAACCCCGTCACATTACCCAACACAACACTGTTTCCCCCGAAGCAGCCATTCAGTGGGTAGTGCAACATCGAGAACCCGGTATTTTCATCTTCAAAGACCTCCATCCCTTCATCGACTCCCCAGCGACCACTCGTTGGTTGCGGGACGCGATCGCCAGCTTTAAGGAAACCGAAAAAGTCATCATCTTGATGTCTCCCTTCCAACAAGTTCCCATCGAACTGGAAAAAGATGTCATCGTTATTGACTATCCCCTGCCCAACATGGCAGAACTCAACCAGGTATTGTCCCGCCAACTTGACCAAATCAAAACCCGGCGCATTACCACCGAATCCAGAGAAAAACTCCTCAAAGCCGCACTAGGCTTAACCAAAGACGAAGCCGAAAAAGTTTACCGCAAAGCTTACGTCAAAGCCGGACGCTTAACCGAAGAAGAAGTTGAGATCGTTCTATCCGAAAAACAACAACTGATTCGTCGCAACGGCATCCTAGAATACATCGAAGAAGACGAAACCATCAACTCCATTGGTGGCTTAGAAGAACTCAAAAAATGGCTCAAACAGCGTTCTAATGCCTTCAGCGAGCGCGCCCGCGAATACGGCTTACCCCAACCCAAAGGAATGTTAATCCTGGGTGTACCGGGTTGCGGTAAATCCCTAATCGCCAAAACCACCGCTCGTTTGTGGGGCTTACCCCTACTGCGCTTGGATATGGGTCGCGTCTACGACGGCTCGATGGTAGGACGCTCCGAAGCCAACCTCCGCAACGCCCTCAAAACCGCCGAATCCATTTCCCCAGCTATCCTCTTTATCGACGAACTCGACAAAGCCTTTGCTGGCGGTACGGGATCAGCCGATTCCGATGGCGGCACTTCCAGCCGGATTTTTGGGTCATTCCTAACCTGGATGCAAGAAAAAACTTCTCCCGTCTTCGTCATGGCAACTGCCAACCGTATCGAGCGTTTACCCGGTGAATTTCTCCGCAAAGGTCGCTTTGACGAAATCTTCTTCGTTGACCTCCCCACCACCGAAGAACGCCAAGATATTTACAGAATTCACTTGAGCAAGCGTCGCACTGACATCACCCGCTTCGACTTGATGCAGCTTGCCAAGATGTCTGAAGGTTTTTCCGGGGCTGAAATCGAGCAAGCGATCATTGCTGCCATGTATGAAGCGTTCGCCCAAGACCGCGAATTCACGCAGCTTGACATTATCGCCGCGCTCAAAGCCACACTACCTTTGTCCCGGACAATGACAGAGCAGGTCACCGCCCTCCGAGATTGGGCGCGACAACGAGCCAGACCTGCTGCGTCCTCCGTTGCCGAATACCTGCAACTGGAGTCCTAACAAGCTTTCTTCTGCACATCCCATGCAGAAGCGAAGGCTGACAGTTTCCCACTGTTAGCAGCACAACCCAAAAAATCCGCCTTCGCGGGCGGTAACTCAAAACCTAAATTGTCGTTTTAACTTATTTTACGAGGAAATCCAAATGTCTCACTTCAGTACTCTCCGTACCAAAATCACCGACGTTGAAATCTTGACAGCTTCCTTGCGCGACCTCGGTATCGCGACCAAGACCGAAGCGGATGTTCGCGGTTACAACGGTCAGCGCGTTCGTGCCGACTTGGTTGCCGTTCTCGATGGTGAATACGATCTCGGTTGGTCTTGCAATAGCGACGGTACTTACGACCTCATTGCCGACCTTTGGGGTGTTGCCAAAAAACACAATCAAACCGAATTAATTAATTCCATCAACCAAAAATACGCTGTTAACAAAACCCTATCTGAAGTCAAGCAACGCGGTTTGCAAAATGCCAACGTTAAATTAGTTGTTCAAAAGTAATTTTTGAAGCGCGTTCCCAAACGAAAGTGGGCTAACTCGATGAAGTTAGCCCCTTTTTTTTGAATCATAAATTTCCCCCCCAGTATACGCTGGCTTTCAATTACTCTTGGGGTTCTTGGGGCGATCGCGCCGAACGCCACGCTGCGGTAGTACGACTAAAATTTAATTTAAACTCATCAAAACCAAGCCAGTTACCAATACGGTCTTCATCCCAGGAAGCCGAAAACAAGCCATAACTCAAGCCTAAAACCCCCAAGCCGAAAAATCCCGAACTCACCAACACCGCAGCATAAGGGGGAAGTACAAAGATTTTTTGGCTCGCAACCCAGTAAAAAGCAAACAAACTCGCAACACCTAAAGCGGTTGGTATGCCCGACAATAAAGCCATGCGACGAATCATGCGCTTACTCACCACATCGGGAATTGCCGACAAACTGGCCTCGCTCTTCGCCGTAGCAGTTTGAGTTCGCTGAGGGGAAGTGGTTGATTGGGTCTTATTTTTCTTCTTTTTTTGCCGGGGTTCAAACGGCAAGCTTTCGCGTTTATTTTCGTCAGGAGCAGCCATAAAAGGTCTTAAAAATTAGCGACGGATACCAAGACGGCGAATTAATTGTTGATAATGTTCGTAATCGTGCTTTTGGATGTAAGCCAACAAACGACGACGACGACCGATAAGCTTCAACAAACCCAATCTAGAAGCATGGTCTTTCTTATTGGCTTTGAGGTGTTGCGTCAAACTGTTAATGCGATCGCTCAAGATTGCGACCTGTACATCCGACGATCCGGTGTCCGTTTCATGGACTTGATATTCAGAAATTAACTCTTGTTTGCGCTCTTGAGTAATAGACATGATATCTAGTTTAATAACATCCTATAAACACAGCAGTCTACTATTGTATCTCACCGAGAGAGAAAGTCCGAGCTTCTTTTCAAAATTTTAGCGGGAACGAACATTACTGTGAACTTTGCTCAATGGCTTGGTTTTATTGGTCTTTTGATTGCCTTTTATATCCTCTGGCATCTGCAACAACTCTTATTACTCATCTTCTGTGCAGTCGTTCTCGCCACTGCCCTCAACCGCTTGGTACTGTGGTTGCAGCGTCGCCAACTCCACCGTTCTAGTGCGGTCTGGCTCGCCCTCATCCTCTGCTTGTTATTTACCATTTTATTCGTTTGGTTGGTCATCCCGCCCTTTTTCGAGCAGTTTCAGCGCTTAATCGAACTCATCCCCAGGGCTGTTAATCGTCTCAGTCGCGATATCAATGATTTGCAAGCCAACTTACCCGACTTTTTGCCCCAGCCCCCCAACCTCGCCGACATCATCGCTCAACTAACCCCTCTCACCACCAACATTCTCGGCAACTTTTTCACCATTTTTTCGACATCCTTCACCACCCTAGGAAAAATCCTCTTGGTGTTGGTTTTAACCCTGATGATGCTCTTTGCCCCACAGCCTTATCGTCGGGGATTCTTGCGTCTATTTCCCTCCTTTTATCGCCGTCGGGCAGACTACATCCTCACCCAATCCGAAATCGCCCTAAGTAATTGGTTGAGCGGTATGGCGATTAACTGCTTATTTATCGGCATTGCTAGTGGTCTGGGATTGTGGCTGCTGCGAATTCCCTTGGTGTTGGTTCACGCGCTTTTAGCCGGAGTCCTTAACTTTATCCCCAATATCGGCCCCCTCGTGAGTGCGATCTTTCCCATCGCGATCGCCCTCCTCGAAGACCCTTGGAAAATCATCGCTGTATTAATTCTCTATTTCATCATTCAAAACCTCGAAAGTTACTGGCTATCCCCCACGGTTATGGCTAACAAAGTCTCCCTGCTACCTGCCGTTACCCTTACCGCCCAAATCTTCTTCGCCAAAACCTTTGGCATACTAGGGCTAATGCTGGCACTTCCCCTCACTGTCGTTGCCAAAACTTGGATTGAGGAAGTGCTGTTTCAAGATATTTTGGATGGCTGGAATTATGAGAGGAAGTAGGGGAGAAGAGGGGGAGGAGTGGGAGGAGTGGGAAGAAAAAACTGTGCCACAGGTACGCCATCAGTTACCAAGTTGTAACGATGAGAGTGTAAATGAATCCAAAAATGGGGCTTTGAGATGGTTGACTTTAATACTCCCACCACTGCGGACATTTCAGCATCGGGGAAATGTCCTCAATGTGGTGCGCGTCATTGGTTGAACTACTACTCTGCGGAATTTGCTGAAGCGGGGTTAATGTGTGGTGTTTGTTTGGTGCATTATCGCGACGAAGCCGAAACGGAGGAGATTTTGGCTGAGGTTGGGGATTTGAGTTGGCATCTCGATTGCGGTGAGTTATCGCTGAGTCAGTAGTATGGGGTGCTGCTGATTTCGAGACGGAACTTAAGGGAAATTACGACTAAGGGCTTGCTGAATCAGAGCCAAAGCCTGACAGCGACGGAAAAGTAACCGCCAGGTAGTCGGGGAAAGTTGAGCTGAGAGAATGAAACTGATTCCTTGGGCAGAAATCGTTTAGTCAATCACATCCATTTTCGTAATTTGCCAGCGATCGCCCCCGCGATTCAAGGTATAGCGAACCCGCAAGTTATCGTCGTAGGAAGCAGCTTGATTGAGATTGCCTTGGCGGTAAACTTGAGCAGTTTCCTTGACGGCAGCTTCGACAACGGCAGTATTGGGGTTTTCCTCGCTGGTTTTGACCGATTCGACCTTGACGCGATGCTCAAACTCGCGATAAGCATTGCTATCTTTAAGTTTTTGAGCGCGATTGCGCCACAGAGAAAGTAAGGGTTCGGCTAAGATACTGTCGAGGGTTTCGAGGTTGTGATCTTTCCCTAAAGCTTCGGATTTGACCGATAACCAGGTCAAAATGACTTGTCGGGCGGAATCTTCGCTTAAAGGGCCGTCAGGAATCACAATCGGCGCATCGGGGGCAGGAATTTCGAGAGGTGGTTGTGCCAGTTGAATTTGGAGTTGTCCTTCTTCAAGAACTGCACCGGGATCGCTAAAAATTGCACTTCGCACCCAGTTCGCGATTAATCCGAGTAAGACTAGGGCGAGAATGCCACCCCCTGCCAAAAGTAAGAAACGGGGGAGTTTGGAGGATGGCGATCGCCGCCCGGTTTTCGAGCGCGGTGGAGTTCGCACAAACGCACCATTCCCATTACTCAGGGGATGGCGATCGCGCCCCGGACGCGAACGGTTGCTTTTCTCGCCAGCAGACCCATCCGAGAGGGCTAAAGCTTTGGTGCGAGAGCCATTACCCGTCAGGCGCTTTGCTGTCTTGGTTGCAGTTGTAGCCGTTGACTGGTCGCTGGTTTGAGGGCGGCGTTCGGGTAGGGTGGCTAAGTTGGAAGTTGTCACTCGCTCGGCGATCGCGGTGGCTGGAGCGGTTAGGCGATCGCTATTATGGCCGTTGGTACTGGAGGCTGCTGTCAGGGCTGCGGGGGTTTCGACAATCGCCCATTCTCCTTGAGACTCTTCCATCGCATCGGCTGGGAGTTGTTCGAGATAAGCCTGGACGTTTTCATCGGCGAAGTAATCCTTCAAAGAAGCCCGTAATACGGCTAAATCCCGAAAATGGGGGAAAACCTCCGATTGCAGCCAGCGTTCGCCGTACAAGCACAAACCCGGCAATAAATCCGGGGAATCTTGGGAATGCTCGCGAATAAATGCTAAAGGTTCGTATTCCTGGCTTGAAGCCAAAGCCCGACTTGCGGCTTCGGTTTGACCGAGTAAGAGGAAGCACACCGCTTGTTCGAGATAGACATCCTGCCGCTTGCTCAGGCGCTTGAGCAGGTCTTTGGCGCGGTTGATGAGGGCAGGCTGGCGATGGGCAAAACCCCGCGCGATCGCGGCATATACGGCAAGATACATTGCTACTGCCGAGGGACGGCGAGCTTCGGCTTCAAAAAGTTCTTGTTGTTCGGCAACGGTGAGATAATGCCGCAGTTGTTGAATAAAGCGCAAAAAGTCGTCAATACTCAAACCGGATTGGTCGTCTCCCGTACCATCAATGCCGCCGCGATCGCCTAGCATATCTCTGAGAATTTGTAAACCCTTGCGCCGTTGCAAACTTTCACTTTCACTGAGGGCTAGGAGTTCCAATACCCGGTAAGGACGCAATTTGTAGAGGTCAGCTTGAATCTCGCCGCGAATATTCGGGAACAATCCGGCTCTGAGTAGCAAATCTTGACCCATTTGCCCGGAAAGGGCTGCATTTTCCGATTTCCCTTGTTGCCATTGTTCGCGGCCGAGTTCTAAACAAGCAAGGGCAATGGTTAAGATAATATCGGCACGAGCGAGTTTGGCAGTTTCCGGGTCGCTTTGACCGAGGTTGCTGTCTTGGTGGGTTTCCAGGAAAGGCTGACCCAGTTTCAAAACTAGCTCGTATTCCCCCAGTTCTTGGAGCAAGAGCAATGCGCCGACAAATTGAGAGTCTTCGATATCCAGCCAAGGAGTCGGGGCGTTCGGGTCGCGATCGCTTCTGTCGAGTTGTTCGTCGTTGAGAGTTGTATCGACAACGGACTCCAAGGCGTTGTGCTGCGTCTTCGCTAAAAAGTCCGTATCATAAACTGTACGCTGTTCGGGGTCAGATAGCACCGAGTACGCTTCATCCAGAAGTTGCTTGCGAGCTTCGATGGCCGCATCGCTATATTCGCGACGGGGCAGTTGCAGGGCGCGGTCATGGTAAGCCTGACTGAGTTGTGCATCAGTGGCTTGAATGGGTACGCCCAGGATTCGGTAATAGTCGAGCGGAATACGCACAGTTGCTTTCCCCAAAACACAGCGACAGCAGATAATGTTACTTTACACGCCCACGGTTGAGTTTGTTGTTATTTTTGTGGAGGTGTCGTTGCTCATAGGCGGCGATCGCAGTGGCATTTTCTTGAGAAAGTGAGTCAACACCAGAGTTTTCGGTAATCTCGCCTATTTTGCAGTTTTTGATTTACACCTTATAGTAAACGAAGTCTTTTTTTTCGTCACGATCTTATTCCCAGAGAAGGTTGAGTTGCGTTTGTCAACAGATCGCGTACCTTAATACAACCAGGAGTCAACGCGATCGCGTAAAATTAGGCCGCTTGTCGCTATTTAAGGATACTTTTTAACTTCTATGGTTTCTACCGAGCGGACTGTCCCCGAATTCAACACCGATTCTGTGGCCTTGGACAAAGAAGAAGGCTTAATGCTTTACGAAGATATGGTGTTGGGACGCACCTTTGAAGACAAATGTGCGGAAATGTATTATCGCGGCAAAATGTTTGGCTTTGTGCATTTGTACAACGGTCAAGAAGCCGTTTCAACGGGCGTGATTCGCTCGATGCGTCCTGGGGAAGATTTTGTCACCAGTACCTATCGCGACCACGTTCACGCTCTGAGTGCGGGCGTTCCGGCAAAAGAAGTGATGGCTGAGTTATTCGGCAAAGAAACCGGATGCAGTAAAGGCCGCGGGGGTTCGATGCACATCTTTTCTCAAGAACACAACGTACTCGGTGGTTTTGCTTTTGTGGCTGAGGGCATTCCGGTGGCCACTGGGGCGGCATTTCAAGCAAAATATCGCCGGGAAGTCATGGGAGATGCAAGCGCCGACCAGGTTTCAGCTTGCTTTTTCGGGGATGGGGCTTCTAATAACGGTCAGTTTTTTGAATGTTTGAATATGGCAGCGTTGTGGAAGTTGCCGATGATTTATGTGGTGGAGAATAACAAGTGGGCGATTGGGATGGCTCACGATCGCGCCACTTCCCAACCCGAAATCTACAAAAAAGCTAGTGTTTTCGGTATGGCTGGGGTGGAAGTAGATGGCATGAATGTGCTGGCGGTTCGGGCCGCGGCTAAAGAAGCGGTAGCTCGCGCTCGCGCAGGGGAAGGGCCGACTTTGATTGAGGCGCTGACTTATCGCTTCCGGGGTCACTCTTTGGCCGACCCGGATGAGTTGCGATCGCCCGAAGAAAAGCAATTTTGGCAAGCTCGCGATCCCATTACCCGTTTTGCCACTTATCTAACCGAACACAACTTGGCCACAGGGGAAGAACTTAAAGCTATCGACCAAAAGATTCAAAAAGAGATCGAAGAAGCGGTAGAGTTTGCCCAAAGCAGTCCCGAACCCGATCCGAGGGATTTGCGCCGCTATATTTTTGCTGAGGACAAGTAACGCTTGCAGGGCAAATCCGGGGTCTGTCCGGCTAAAACAATACCAGCTTCTCTGACGAAGAAAAGCTGGTATTGGGCAACAGTTTATAGGTTAGGTTTTTAAGTTATGTTTAAGGTCTTTATTTGGGCTGACCTCATTTGATATTGATGAAATCATAACGGGGATCGACGACTTACAGAAAATTCGTAATATTTTCTTTATTTTTCTACATTTTGGTTAAAACTTAAACACAAATCTTCACCAAAATCAAGGGATGTTACTCTCGCAGTACAAACAACGGTTGGGACATCCCCAAACCCTACAGAATCATTGCGTTTCAGCAGCGGTTAAACAGCTTTGGCTAGGACGAAAACACTACCTTCGTTGCCGCGATTAATGCGGAGTTCCTCGTCGAGATAGGTAATTTCGAGCCAACCCTGGCGATCGCGTCCTTCAATGCCCATATCCACTGGCAAAAACTTTTTCCCCGATTCAATCTGTCTGACCATCTCTGTGGCAGATTTGTAACCCACCCAGCGCTGAAACGCCAAAATTGAGCGCTCAAATCTGACATTCACTCGCTTTTGAGACACAATCTCAAACCGCGCGGCCACACTGACAATGCCTTCTAATCCTGGAATACCGACGATTTCGGCAATATTATAAACTTTTGCCGCTTCTGCTTGCAAATATTGGTAAATTTCTCCCAATTGCAATAAAGGAAAGCGATTCAAGCCGAGTAACTCCCGACTGGTGGTATAAAGCAAGCGCCAATTGCCCTGGAGTAAATCGACTCGTTCGAGGGGATTGGGGTTAGGATTGCGGTCTTCGAGGTTAGCGATCGCGGCGAGAATGGCGACTTTATCAATCTCGTTGGCTAATAAACCCCGGTTTTTCCCGGCGATCGCGCTTAAAAGTTCGTTTTTATCATTCATACTTTCTGGCTTGAGACTCATAACTTACCGCTCTCAACTCCCGCAATTTAGCTGCTCAGTGAAACCCCGTGATTTCCGAGGCGCGATCGCTCAGTTGAAAAGCGAAGTTACCAAAATTAAGGGTAAACTCAAAAATGTCATTACTCGATCATTTTAAAGTCAACAGACCTTCTATGGAATCCGAACAAGCTGACTTGACCCCAGAAATTACTCTGGGTGACCAAGTTTTATTTGAAAATCGCGCTTTATCTCAAGAAGCTCGCTACGAACCAGCCACAGTGATTCCCCTCAAACGCGGTGAATCTTTGCTCAAATGGTTGGCTTCTAATAATCGTCTTGCTCCCCGCGAAAAACGCGAAGAGGATAGCCTCGTCGAAGAAGAAGAAGAACTTTCGGGTTTAATCGATGACGATAAAGACGATGATGACGATGACGACATGGACGACTTTGACGAATAAAGCGATAAACCGATCGATCTTATGAGGTGTGAGGGAGTGGTAGAGGTTCAACCCGCGAAAAAAAAAAACGAGTGCCTTCTGGACAGGAACTAATTTATTAATAGCGCTAACTTTGGTTCTGGGCGCTTTGACGGTGATTTTTGATAGCCTCACTCAACGGTTTACCGAGTCAGGGAGTTTGATGACTTTGCCGTTCTGGGTGAGTGCTATTTTGTGTGGGGCGATCGGTTATGGCGTTGTCCCCATTTTGCAAAAACTGAAAACCGGGCAAATTATCCAAGAAGACGGGCCGCAAACCCATCTCAAGAAAGCAGGAACGCCGACGATGGGAGGCGTTTTCTTTGTGCCTTTGGCGGTGGTATTAGCCGTGTTTTGGTCGGGGGGAAACGAGCAGGTTTTAGGGGTTGGGGCTTTGACTTTGGCTTATTTTGCCGTTGGTTGGTTCGACGATTGGCAGGTGTTACGTCGTAAATCTAATAAGGGGATTTCCCCCCGCATGAAGCTTTTGTTGCAAATTTTGGGGGCGATCGCCTTCTGTTTCTGGGCGTTCTGGACGCAACCGAGCAGTATAACGACGGTTGACCTACCTGGGGGTCTTTTCCTGCCTTTAAGCGGCTTTTTCTGGCTGCTGGCGGGATTTGTTTTGGTGGCAGAGAGTAACTCAACGAATATTACGGATGGGGTAGATGGGTTAGCGGGGGGAACTTGCGCGATCGCTTTGCTGGGATTAGGCGCGGCGATCGCCCCCAATTACCCAGAATTAACCCGATTTTGCGCTTGTTTGGCAGGGGGGTGTTTGGGCTTTGTTTGGCACAATCGCAATCCCGCTAAGGTTTTTATGGGGGATACGGGTTCTCTGGCTTTAGGAGGGGCTTTGGCTGCGGTGGGGATTCTCAGTCACAATCTCTGGGCGCTTTTCGTGGTTAGCGGGATTTTCGTGGTGGAGTCTCTTTCGGTGATTGCTCAAGTGGGTTATTACAAAGCGACAAAAGGGCCTGATGGCAAAGGCAAACGCCTGCTGAAAATGGCCCCAATTCATCATCATATTGAGTTGAGTGGTTGGTCGGAAACCCAAATTGTTGGGGCTTTTTACGCGATCGCCTTGGTGCTGGCATTACTGGCTTTGGTTTTTCCTGGGGTTTAGCCGCCACCCCTCGGTTTAATAATGTTTTGTTAAGAAATCCAACAAAATGCAACGGAATGTTGATGTTTGTTGGTTTTTTTATAGATTTAACAAGCTTTAAAGTTCGCTTTTCCCAACAATTCGGCAAGAAAATTGTGAAAGCGAATTTTAATGGAAAATTAACTTCCTGAGTGCGGAACGATATTACAAAAACTTCACTATTCTTCACTTTTATAAAGATTCTGTAAAGACTGGATCGTCGCCAGATGTCACAACTTTTTCACAATTACTTGATAATCTAAAAAAGTAATCAAAACCAGTGCCTAAATTTGTCTTGAGATGAAAAAAGTAATCCTGAAATTTGGTCTAGCAACTTGCTTATTTTTAGCTAATGCAGCTTATCCAGCATTTGCCGAACAAACTAATGATAATCGCGGTGCTTTTCCCGGTCGTCGCGTTGGGGGAGGAACTCGTAGCGAGCAGTGTTTAGGCCCCGATCTCGCCATGACGGCATTGAATCCTAATAGTAATTTAGGCGTAACAGCGAAAAGTAATCCTACTATTTATTTTGCCATTCCGGCTCTGGCTCAAGTTCGCGATGCGGAGTTTGTACTAACGGATAGCCAGGGAAAAACGGTTTATAGCACGGTGATGACAGTGGGTAAAATGCCTCAATTGGCAAGCATTCAATTACCCGAAAATGCGATCGCCACCGGACAAGATTATCAGTGGTCTTTTTCTTTAATGTGCGATCCCCAAGATTACACGCGAGATATTATTTTGACGGGTTGGTTGCGACGAGTAGCAGGGGAGGCCGAACAGATACCGCATAATTTAGAAGGGGCGATCGCGCTTCAAGACCAAGAGCTTTGGCTCGATGCGATCGCGATGTTAATCGATTTACGTCAAGCTCAACCTCAGAACCGCGAAATTGAGCAAAAATGGCAACAAACCTTACAAGAATTGGACTTAAATCTTGCCCCCAACCCGATGACGATTAGTCAATTTTAAGGATAATATTTAAGTCGCGGTATCGCCTAATTTCTCTGGGCGAGAATGCCTGTATTGAGTTTGGCAAAAACCCTTATGTCTCACTTATTTTGGGTGAGAACTCGCTCAATTTTCTTATCCAGTTTACTCGTGACCGGATTG
Organism: Jaaginema sp. PMC 1080.18; assembly: GCA_035968055.1. Classification (GTDB taxonomy): domain Bacteria; phylum Cyanobacteriota; class Cyanobacteriia; order Cyanobacteriales; family Spirulinaceae; genus Jaaginema. The sequence goes on from JAWQFT010000022.1 coordinate 30,483, forward strand.
TGGCAAGGACTTCACTACAAAGGAAATTTTGAGTTTTTAGAATTGATCTTGTTCGATCGGTTTGTCCGACAACAAGCACCTCTGTCTCCCGATTCCCGGTTACTACTCGTCACGATTACCGAGGAGGATTTACATCGTCACGGCTGGCCGATTACCGACGATGTTTTAGCCGCTACTCTCCAATCTTTACAAAAGCATCAACCCCGCGTCATTGGTCTAGATTTATATCGGGATTTACCCAATCCTCCCGGTCAAGAAGCCCTAAGCCAACAACTGCAAGCCGATAACCTGATTGCGATCGAGGAAGTCGTGGGTAATATTCCCCCACCTCCCCAAGTCAGTCGCGATCGCGTCGGTTTCAACGACTTGATCTTAGATCGAGACGGGGTACTGCGACGCAGTTTACTCTTGGTAACAGCCCCCGAAGAAGATTACTACTCCTTCGCTCTGCGCCTCAGCCGCCAGTATTTAGCCCCAGAAGGCATTAACTTCCGCCTGGGCGATCGCGCTCTGTGGTTTAACAACATCCCCTTGTTGCCCCTCAATCCCCACGCGGGTGGCTACCAAAATGCCGATACCAACGGCTACCAAATGCTCATCGATTATCGCAATAGCAACAATCTTGCTCCTACCGTTACCCTCAGCCAAGTCCTCGATAACACCGTTCCTCCCGATTTAATTGCAGGCAAAATTGTCTTAATCGGTACAGTTGCTTCTAGTCTCAAAGACTTTGTATTAACCCCCTACAGTGCCAGTCGTAGCGACGATTTTCAGATGTCGGGGGTGATGATTCACGCTCAAATTGTCAGCCAACTCCTCGATCTAGCGACTCAGGAACGGCATCCTTTTTACTACGCAACTCAGTGGCAAGAAATGCTTTGGTTGTGGGGTTGGACGATTCTGGGGAGTGCTTTAGCATGGCTTTTTAAACATCCGTTGGCTTTGGGGAGTTTGAGTATTTTGAGTGTGTTGGGGTTGGGGGGTATCGGTTGGATTTTGTTTAGCCAGCAAATTTGGCTTCCTGTGGTAGCTCCAGCTTTGGGCTTTGAGTTGGCTTTGGGCTTGGCTATGTCCCACCGCTTGCTTTATACCACCACCCGCGATCCCTTGACGGGACTCCTCAATCGCACCAGCTTTATCCATCACCTCAAACGTCGCTTACAACCCAGTCCTGTGGCTCTTGGGGTCATTTTTATCGAGTTGGATCGTTTGGATTTGGTGGCTAATAGTTTGGGAAATTCGATTAGCGATCGCCTTTTATTGGCTGCGGTTACTCGTCTTAAAAGCGTCGTACCGCGAGCGGCTCATTTAGCTCGCATTGGTAATAATAAATTTGCGTTAGCTTTGTGGCAAACTCACCCGGATACTTTAATTCAACAAGCCGATCGCGTTCATCAAGTTTTAGCTAAACCCTTTAACATTGTGCAAAAAGAACTGGTTACGGCTAGTAATATTGGCATCGCGATCGCTCAACCGCAACGCCAACACAACGCGGCTCACCTCTTGCGAGATGCTCACACCGCGATGTATCGAGCTAAAGCCTTGGGAACAGATCGCTACGAAGTCTTTGCTCAAGGAATGCTTGAAGAAGTTGTGGATCGTTTCACCCTGGAAAACGAACTCCGTCAAGCGATCGCCAAGCAAGAGTTCGCCCTCTACTACCAACCGATTGTTTCCCTGGCAAACGAGCAAATTACGGGATTTGAAGCCTTAATTCGCTGGCATCATCCCCAACGAGGCTTTATTTCTCCGGGTCGTTTTATCCCAGTGGCTGAAGAAACGGGTCTGATTGTACCGCTCGGAGAATGGATTTGCCAAACGGCTTGTCAGCAATCGGCTCAATGGTCGCAACAATTTCCAAATTTACCCCTAATCATCAGTGTGAATCTTTCCGGTCGTCAGTTTCAAGAAACTCAACTGATCCATAAGTTGGCTTATTTCATCAAAAGTGCGGGAATTCCAGCGAGTAATCTCAAACTGGAAATTACTGAAAGCATGGTTATGCAAAATGTTGAAGCTGCTATTGACTTGATGTTGGGTTTCAAAGCTTTGGGTTGCAAACTCAGCTTGGACGATTTTGGCACGGGTTATTCGTCTTTGAGTCAACTGCGGCGTTTTCCTGTAGATACTCTCAAAGTCGATCGCTCCTTTGTGGTCAAAATGGGGCAAAGTCCAGAGGATCGTCAGATTGTGCGGATGATTGTGGACTTGGGTCATCTTCTGGGGATGGATATTATCGCTGAGGGGATTGAGAACGAGCAAGACCGGGATAGGTTGCGATCGCTGATGTGCGAATACGGCCAGGGTTATTTTTGGTCGAAACCCGTTTCTGTTGCTGAGGCAACCCAATTATTGCAACAGCAACCTTAGTTTTTTGACAACTTTACTACACGACTCAACAGATGATGCGTTTTAATTTCCGTTCTACTGTCCAGACTACCGTAACTATGGGAGTCGCGATCGCTGCCTTGAGTTTCCCCAGTTTACCTGCGGTGGCTCAAACTCTCAGTGAGAAAATTCTCGCTATGGAAACCAGTCTCGAACGAGAATTTGAGGACTATTTTGGGGCAGATCTCGCCGAAGTTACCCAAAATCCCGCCGATATTGCCCAAACCCTGGCGGAAGTTGGTACGGCAACCGGGACAAAACCTGCGGTATTATGGGCGATTCCTCGCGGGGATCATTTGCATTTGGTTTTGATTACCCCGAATGGCGAACCTGTTGTCCGCGATCTTTATGATGTAGATGATGCGACCCTACGCCGTACTGTGCGAGCCTTTCACCGCGAAATTCAGTTTTCTCTCTCAGGAAATCCCCTGCAAGGGTCTCAACAGTTGCATCAATGGCTGATCGAACCTTTTGAAGCGGATTTTCTAGCCACAGAGGAGATCGACACGATTCTCTTTTGTCTGGGAAATGGTTTGCGGAGTTTGCCTCTAGCGGCATTGTACGATGGCGAACAGTTTTTACTGGAAAAATACAGTCTCACGCGCATTCCCGCTTTTAATCTGATTCAAACGGATTATGTGAATCTCGATGCGGGGGCGTTTTTGGCGATGGGGGCTTCTCAGTTTGAAGACCAAAGTCCTTTGCCTTCTGTCCCTCTGGAACTGGATACCATTACTCAGGAGTTAACTGTTGCTCGTCCTCCTCAAGCTCAATGGCAAGGGGAGACATTTCTCAATGAGGCGTTTACTTTAGATAATTTAGAGCGATCGCTCTCTACTCAACAACCGGAAATTGTCCATCTTGCAACCCACGCTTTGTTTGAGGGGAACGATCCTGAGAGTTCTTACATTCAGTTGTGGCAAAATAAGTTAAGATTGAGCGATTTTGATGAAATTAGTTGGAATTCTCCGGCTATCGAGTTACTGATCCTGAGTGCTTGCCGTACCGCCGTTGGAGATGATGAAGCGGAACTGGGTTTTGCGGGGTTAGCTTTGCAAGCGGGAGTCAAATCCGCGATCGCGAGTCTTTGGGATGTCAGCGATACGGGAACTTTGATCCTCATGAGTGAATTTTACCGCCAACTCGGTCAAACCACCACTAAAGCTGAAGCCCTCCGTCAAGCACAATTGGCAATGTTACGCGGTGATGCTCGCATTGCTGAAGGACAATTGGTTTTGCCTCGCGGTACAATGCCACTTCCTGAAGTTCTTCAAGATACAGATATTACAGATTTATCTGCTCCTTTTTATTGGGCAGGTTTTACGATGATTAGTAGTCCTTGGTAATTTGTTGTTAGCGCTATCACGGTCACGTTTGTCCCCTAGCTTACTGGTTTTTTGTTATTAGTTAAGGGATAGTGCTAAACAGAAAGCTGGCGATCGCGCACCATTTCTATAAATTCAGCGATCGCATTAACATAATCTTGCCTGCCCATTTCAGCAACGTTGTTGTGGTCTGCCTGGGGGACAATGAGTAACTTTTTCAGGCCGGAAGTGGCTTCGTATAAAGTTTGACTCATGGTGTAGGGGACAACTCGATCCTGCGTGCCGTGGATATATAAAATCGGCAAGGAGAGATGAGGCAGTTTGGCCATCGAGTTGAAGTGTTGATGCAATATCCAGTCGATGGGCAGGAAGTTATAAATTCCTCCCAAAAAGTCTGCCATAGCCCGCATTGAGGTAAAAGAACTTTCCACAATTAGTCCCGCGAGGTGGGGATGATTTTGGGCTAAATCAATCGCGATCGCGCCTCCCAATGAATGTCCGTAGACGATAATATCCTGGGGGGCGATTTGGCGTTCGGTGACCAGATACTCAAAGGCAATTGCGGCATCTTCGTACACCTGGGCTTCTGTAGGAAATTTGCCCTCACTACGACCATAACCGCGATAATCGATCAGTAAAATTTGTAAGCCGAGGCGCTGAAAAACTGCCGCGCGGTCGAGATTTTCGCTGATGTTTTCACCATTACCGTGTAGTAATAATAGCGTTTTGGTGGGGGTTTGCGGGGTTTCGATCCACCAACCATGCAGGCGATCGCAGCTTTTAGGCACTGGAACGGGCAACCATACCTCTTGATAGTCAAATTTATACGCTTTTGGCGTAGCTGTCAACTCCTGGGTAGGAACAAATATTAGACGGTTTTGCCATATATAGATAGCAAAACAGAGAAGAATATACGCGATCGCACCGAGAATTGCCAGCTTGCCTAAAATAGAAATAAACATTGGCTCAAAACAAATTAAGTTGAATTTTTTGTTGAGAATTGGCTTTTATGGGATAGTTAGCAATCATCACTTCGCGGCCTTTTTGAGCTTTTTGTTGCTTATAGTTATTCATGCCATATTGCAGTTCCCACTCGTAAATATAAGCATCCGTAAAGTTTTCTCGTACTTCCGGACAATCATCGTAAGTAATCAGCCAACGATGCGGACAATTGCGTAAAGTTTTGGCAAATCGTTGGTGATCGAAATTCGTATGCAAACAGCCCCGTTTTCCGTATAATCGGGATTTTGTAACTGAAAGATAAGGCGGGTCTAAGAAAATAAAAACATCCTTTCCCGGTGCATTGACGACTTCGGCATAATCGCGATTCGTAATTTTGACATCCTTGAGAAATTCCCCAAAACTTTCTAACCGTTGAATAGACGAATCGGTAAAGCGTTTGTTAAAAGCTTCTTGGGAAAATCCCCCTGCTTCAATTGTTCCTGAAAAAGTAATGCGATTGAGAAGGAAAAAGCGAATGGCTCTAGCCAGTATAGATGATTTTTCTGTTTCCCAACTTGCCAAATCTTTATATAAAGCTTTGCCATCCTCTCGCATTCGCTTGACTTGCCAAATTCCTTGAATCAAAGCCTCTGAATCCTGTTGTAAAGCTTGCCAAAAAGCAAACAATTCGGGATTAAGATCGTTAATCCAAAATTGGGCTTGGGGATGCTTTTGTTTAACGTGAATAAATACCGAACCTCCCCCGATTGTTGGTTCTCGATATTCAGTAAAACTTGATGGTAAATAAGCATCAATAGTTTTTAATGCCCGTGACTTGCCACCGGGATAACGTAGAGGTGTTTTAATGCGTTTTCCCATGAGTCGATTATTTAACAACAATTTTTCGCGATCGCAATTCTCTTAAAGCAAGGTTGAAACATTGCTGTTAATATTCCAAGCCCTAGGAGCGACGCAGAAATATTTTGATTTAGAGTAATTTAGGCATTTTCAAATGCCAATCGGTTGCTTGTTCGTAAGCGTGAGCCACTTGGAGTAACAGCGTTTCTCCTAAAGGTTTACCAATTAATTGCATCCCAATAGGTAGCCCTTGGTCATCAAAACCGCAGGGAACGCTAATACCAGGTAAACCAGCCAAGTTTACCGGAATCGTCATCAAATCCGACAAATACATACTCAGAGGGTCAGCCGTTTTTTCTCCAGCTTTAAACGCCGTTGTGGGGGAAGTTGGAGACACTAAAACATCAACTTTTTCAAAAGCGCGATCGAAGTCTTTTTTAATTAACGCTCGGACTTTTTGTGCCTTGAGATAATAAGCGTCATAATACCCCGCAGACAGGGCATAAGTTCCTAACATAATCCGGCGTTTGACTTCAGTCCCAAACCCTTGAGCGCGAGTTTGTTTGTACATTTCTAGTAAGTTTTCAGCACCTTCAGCCCGAATGCCATATTTAACAGCATCGTAACGAGCTAAATTGGCCGAAGCTTCCGACGGCGCAATAATGTAATAAGCAGGTAAACCGTAACTAAAAGTGGGACAAGAAGTGATATGAATTTCTGCACCGAGGTGTTGTAAAGTGTCGATCGCGTTTTTAACTTTTTCCTCTACAACAGAATCTAAGCCGCCGCCAAAAGTTTCTTTGATAATGCCAATTCGCAAACGACCTCGCGGTTGAAAATTAGGACGAATTAGTTTGGCATAGTTGGGGATTTCGACTTTTAAACTGGTGGAATCTTTGGGGTCATATCCCGCGATCGCGCCCAACAAGACTGCGGCATCTTCGACACTGCGACCAAACGGGCCAATTTGGTCGAGAGAAGACGCATAAGCTACCAAGCCATAGCGAGAAACTAGCCCATAAGTCGGTTTTAGCCCCACTACGCCGCACAAAGCCGCCGGTTGACGAATTGACCCCCCCGTATCCGAACCTAGGGCTACAACGCATTCTGCGGCGGCTACAGCAGCAGCAGAACCCCCCGATGACCCTCCCGGCACGCGAGACAAGTCCCAGGGATTTGCCGTTACTTGATAGCCGGAGTTTTCTGTAGAACTCCCCATCGCAAACTCGTCGAGGTTGGTTTTACCCACCATCACAGCCCCCGCATCTTTGAGCTTTTGGGTAACGGTAGACTCGTAGGGAGGCACAAAGTTTTCTAAAATTTTCGACCCACAGGTTGTCGGGATGCCTGCGGTACACATATTGTCTTTAATGGCGATGGGAATTCCAGCTAACAGCCCGATTTCTTCTCCGGCTGCGATTTTAGCATCCACGGCTTGGGCTTGCGCCAAGGCATAATCGGCGGTAACGTGCAAAAAACTGTGGAGTTTGGGTTCGAGGGTTTGAATGCGTTCTAGAGCTTCGTTGGCTAATTCGACAGCACAGCGTTCTTTACGGATTAACTGTTTGTGTAACTCGCGGATGGATGTCATGCGCGTACCTTAAAAATTGAAAGGGGGGTTCAAATATTCCAGTGTACAAGGCGATCGCCCAAAATATAAACATCTGGATGTACCTGTGCCAATATATCCAAGTTTACCCTTGATAGCGATCGCAGGAATTGGGTAGTTTGGGCTATCTTTCGTAGCCCTAAAGATTGTTGGCAAGGAGTGAGTCAATATTTTGAGCTAAAAATTGTGAAAAAGAAGATTTACCAATCGCCGTTTGAGCAACTCACCCAATTATTTCCAGGGTTAATAAGTTTAATCAGCCGCGTTTTTTTAGTTTTACTCATTATCGGGATTGTCCCTTGGCTTCCGACTCCTCCTGGGGGACTACCCGTAGAAGCCAATTGGTCGGCATTTAATGCTTGGGATAGTGTATTTTACGAATCAATCGCGACTCAGGGATATCAATACATTGATAGCGAGATAATTCAAGGATATAATGTTGCTTTTTTTCCAGCTTTTCCTTTGTTCTGTTGGCTATTAATGCAGTTGGGATTGCCGTTTAATGTTGCTGGAACACTGATTAATAATACTGCTTTTATCGGGGCAGCCATTTTACTTTTTGGTTGGCTCAAACAACGCTACAATATCAACAAAGCTTCTTGGATTATTCTAGTTTTAATTTGGTGCCCATTTTCGATTTTTGGGACATTTATTTATACCGAAGGGTTATTTCTTTTAGTTAGTATTGCAGCTTTGCGAGCCTTCGAGAGTCAACGGTATCGACAAGCGGCATTCTGGGGCGCGATCGCGACGGCAACTCGCCCGAATGGGGTGGCTCTCACCTTGACTTTTCTACTCGTGGCTAGGGAGCAAAAACGAGGCATACAGGCTTATTTAAGCGGTTTATTTTCTGGAGTTGGCATTGGTTTATATAGCTTGTATTGCGGTCTAAAATTTGGCGATTTCTTAGCTTTTGTCCATACCCAACAAGCTTGGGATCGTCAAACTGGTATTGATTGGCAAGGTTGGAAAGTGTTATTTTTCCAAATGCTGTTCGGCTCAGAAAAAATGCTGAAAGGATTGTCTCAATATCCCTGGCATTTTATAGCGCTTGCCCTAATTTTTACGATCGCGTTGGCACTCTTTTATCGACGCGATCGCCTCCAACCCAACTTCTTATACTATGGGGCTTGTGTCTTATTTATTCTGACTTGGTTGATTGCTGGCGACCCTTTTATCGACTTTTTAACAATTTTTGGCGGCATATATCTCCTGTGGCAATTCCGACAAGAACTAGGCAGCTTACTCGTGAGTTATGGCGTGTTGAGTTACCTCATCATTTTTAACTCCGGTAGCACAATTTCCGCAGAACGCTTTGTCTATGGCACAATTTCCGTCGCGATCGCCCTAGGATTATTACTCTCGCGCTATCCCCGTTACGGCTATGCCACTCTCGGCTTTTTCATCTTACTCCTGACTCTCTACACCATCCGCTTTGCCCAAACTCTTTGGATTGCTTGAAATTGTCAACTCTTTGCCCAAAAAACGATTAAACTGGAGTCAAGAAAGAGTTGGTGAGGTGGTTGCAGATTGCGGCGCAAACGCGACCCAATTTGAGGAAAGTCTGGACTCCCGAAAGACCAAACTTGCTGGGTAACGCCCAGTGTGGGTAACCGCGAGGAGAGTGCCACAGAAACATACCGCCTTCTTTTGATGGGAGGTAAGGGTGCAAAGGTGCGGTAAGAGCGCACCAGCAGCATCGAGAGGTGCTGGCTCGGTAAACCCCGGTTGGGAGCAAGGTCGGAGGGGTCATGGTTGGTCTTTTTCCAGCCCCGCTTTTTGGAGTACCGCTAGAGGTGTCTGGTAACAGGCATCCCAGATAGATAACCGCCCTCTAGAATGCTAGAGAACAGAATCCAGCTTACGTCCAACTCTTTCTTTTACCTGCACCTACACCATTGGTGAGTCTATAATTTATGTTGCCAGACCCCAGGCGAGAAAAACAACTGCAACGCCTACTCGAAAAACTCGGTTTGACAGATACCACATCAGCGAACTTGGCGTTACTTGACTTAGCCCTCACCCATACCAGTATCGATCGCGAAAAGAACTACGAACAACTTGAGTTTTTGGGGGATGCAGTGGTGCGTTTGGTGGCGGCGGAAGTGTTACTCGAAACCTATCCCGATGCGCCTGTGGGGGAATATGCGGCAGTACGATCGGTTCTGGTGAGCGATCGCGTTTTAGCCGAACTCGCTGAAAGTTACGGCTTGGAAAAGTACCTGATTCTTGCCCCTAGTGCTGCGGGAGACAAAGCTGGTAAATCTTCCCGGTTAGCTGATGCTTTTGAAGCCATTTTAGGGGCGCTTTATCTCAGCACCCACAATATGAGTTTAATTCGTCCTTGGTTAGATGGCTTATTTCGCGATCGCGCCGAACAAGTACGCCAAGACCCGGCTTTCCAAAATTATAAGGATGCCCTACAAGAATGGACACAAGCTGTTTACAAACAACTCCCCGAATACCGAGTCCGAGAAGTTAAAAGTGTTCGCGGTTCGCCCCATCGTTTTGCGGCTCAAGTCTGGTTAGAGGGAAAATGTCTTGGAGAAGGTACAGGGCCTTCAAAAAAGGCTGCCGAACAAGCTGCTGCTAAAGCTGCTTTGGGTATAAGTGCCTGAGGGTCACGTTTACCCGATAGTTTACTGGTTATTAGCGATTAAGGGAGTAGGTCTTGGGCAGTCGGCTCTTCGGCAATCGGGGGAGTGGGATGAATGCCCCTCCAAAGATGTCAGAAACTTTGGCTCTTAGGGCGGACTTTCAAAATGGCTCAACGCTAGAACACATAAAGGTTTCAGCATCAAAAAGTGGATTTAACGTTTCGTGCGAGAGTTGTTAGTTATTAGTTATTAGTTTTAGAGAGTGGGAAGAATTGACATTTTGACAAACAACAAACAACAAACGATCGATATTGCTGTCTTAGGTGTAGGACGCTGGGGACAACATTTAGTCCGGAACTTAGCACAACATTCCCAGGTTAATTTAGTGGCGTTGGTTGACCCGCATCTCGAACGATTGCAGCAAGTGCGCGATCGCCTGGCGTTATCCTCGAAGCTACATTTAGCCTCAGATTGGCAAGAAATTCGTACCCTAGCAGGTTTAAAGGCAGTCGTAATCGCAACTCCAGCAACCACCCACTATGACTTAATCAAAGAGGCGTTGCAGTCGGGCTATCATGTCTTGGCCGAAAAGCCGTTGACTCTCGATGCGGCTGAATGTTTAGAGTTAGGCAAGATAGCCCAGCAGCAACAAGTCCAGTTGATGGTGGATCACACCTATTTATTTCATCCGGGAGTGGCGGCGGGGCAAAAAGTGGTTGCGTCGGGCAACTTAGGAGAACTGCGCTACGGTTACGCCAGCCGCACGAATTTGGGGCCAGTTCGCTATGATGTGGATGCTTTGTGGGATTTGGCGATTCACGATCTCTGTATTTTTAACTACTGGTTGGGTGAAATTCCGATCGCCGTAGCGGCCCAAGGACAAAATTGGCTACCCCACAATCAAGGTTTGACCGATACAGTCTGGCTACAGTTAACTTATCCGGGGGGATTTAGGGCAACGATTCATGTCAGTTGGTTAAATCCCGATAAGCAACGGCGTTTGGCGATCGCGGGCAGTGAGGGGACTTTGATTTTTGATGAATTACAAGCTGACTCCCCGTTGCGGCTGCGTCAGGGCTATTTTCGGGAAGCTGAGGGGCATTTCTATCCGGAAGGGGTGACGGAAACTTTACTAAAGGTCGATGACGCTGAACCGTTGGGTCAAGTGTGCGATCGCTTTATAACTGCGATTACCACCCAAACGCCTTCTTTTTCGTCTGCAACTCTCGCGGCTAATTTAGTGCAAATTTTACAAGGAGCGCAAACTTCCCTACAACAAGGTGGAAACGCGATCGCCCTGACTCCCTTAAGATGACTGTTCGATGGCATCAGAAGCCCCAGAACCGGAATCGGGTAATTCGGAGGAGGATGCGTCGATAGTGGCAAATTTCCCGGTTTTGAGTGCGGGTAAGCGTAATTCGACGGTTGTACCGCGATTTTTACCGGGACTGGAAAGGGTAATACTACCGCCCATTAATTCCATAATCTTGCGAGAAATCGCCAGGCCTAAGCCCGTACCTCCCGATTCGCGAGTCGTTGACCCGTCAATCATCATAAAGGGACGAAAGAGTTTGGGCAAATTTTCTGCCGCAATGCCAATCCCTGTATCTTGAACTCGCAAAACGACTTGTTGATTGGTGTACGGGGAGCGATCGCCATTCGGGGTTGAGGCGGCAATTACTTCGGAATGGTTATTCGTATCGATAAAGATTTTGATGTCAATTTTGCCAGTTCTCGTAAACTTCGTCGCGTTATCCAGGACATTAGTCAACACTTGTTTGAATTTTTCGGGATCGGCATAGACGACGATATCTTCTTGCCATTCCTTGACGCTCAACTTCAAACCTTTTTGACGAATCTTGAAGGTTTGCGAGGATAACACTTCTGAGAAAACGGCTGCGAGATTGACTTGTTCGAGATTGACGGCAAATTGACCGGCTTCAATTTTGGAAATGTCGAGAATATCGTCAATAATTCCCAACAAACGCATCGCGGCTTCGTCGGCTTGTTTAACAAATTCTCTTTCTTCGGCGCGATCGTCGCAAAAACCGTCTTGGATCAATTTTAAAGAGCCGATAATGCCATTGAGGGGAGTGCGTAGTTCGTGGGAAATGGTGGTGAGAAATTCGCTTTTGAGGCGGTTAGCGGTTTGGGCTTCTTCCCAAGCACTGTTGAGTTCTAAAGCCCAAGTTCTGAGACGTTTAACCATACTATTAATCGCGATCGCCAGTTGGTTAAATTCGCGAATGGTAAAGTGTTGAGCAAGCTGTTCGTCGGAGTGCAAGCGATCGACGTTCAAGGCATAGTTGCCCAATTTTTCGAGGGGACGAGCTAAATCGCGAGCTACATAAATCGTCGCTAGTAAGCAGGCTAAGACTAAAGCGGCACTCAACCCCAGTAACAAGAACAATAGGGTACGCTGAATTTGAGATAATCCGAATAAGGCTTTGTTCAAGGGGGTAAGGGCCACAATCACCCATTGACTATCAGGGTTAAGTTGGGTGGGATTGGGAATGGCTGCGTATCCGGCTAGGAGTTCTGTATTATTACTGGGAAATAAATGCTGAAAATCTTTGCGTCCGGCTTTGGCATTGCGAATCAAACTTTGCCAGCGTTCTAAGGCTTCTGGACTTTGTTGGTCGCTAATATGCTTTCCTACTTGGTTTTGGTCGGGGTGCATGAGAATCACGTCATTCTCATTCAAGATGACGGATTCACCTGTGAGCGATCGCGGCTGGATGTTTTCTTGTTGGCGCAGGGTGGAACGCACTGCCAGTATATAGCGCAAGTTACCGTTAACGTCATACACGGGCGCACCCACCAGTAGTTTCAAGGTGCTGGTGTTGGGCTGCTTGGCATCTAACATCAATTCCCACGAATGGTCTTGGGTCGAAATTAGGGGTTTGAGGAAAATGCGATCGCTGTTGATATCTGTTGCAGAAACTGGCGTTGCTGACCAGTTCATTTCTGTAAACTGGTAGATGGCTTGGTCGCCGCAGGTACTCGCTAAGGGGGTTTGACTTTGGGGTGAAAGCAATTGAACGCAACTAATATCGGTCGGAAGTTGCTGGCCAAGCTGTTTGAGAAATTTTTGGCTATCTTGGAGATTGCCTTGAGTGAGGACGGTAGTTTTGCTGGCTACGGCAACGTTGGTTTTCAAAGCTGCGGTTAACTGGCTGATGCTTTCCCCTTTACGCACCGCACTTTCGGTTAGGTTTTGTCGCGCTGTTTCAAGCAAAGCCGAACGCCCCTTACGATAAGTAAAGGCGAAGGTGATGCACATTCCAAGCAACAATACGGGAAGGCTAACTAATAACAATCGCAGTAATAAAATACGGCGAAATGAAAATTGAGACGACTCAGCCATAGGTAGAATAAACTGCTAGCGTCAAACCTAACTGGAAGTATGGTACATAGCGATCTTAATAGATAAATCTGTAAATCGGGTAAGTTTTAGGTTTTAGGCCGCTCTGGGCTTCTGCTATTTTGCTGCCCTGAGATTAATTCGTTATTTCCTAATAACGAGTCACAATCTGCTTTAAGACACAAATTGTTTGCTCATTTTAGAACAATCGTTTTATTTTTAAAATCGCTCCCCAATTTGGGGATTGAAGCCTCTTTTTCCAGACGGGTTCAAATTGTTTTTGAGTGTAGCTCAATTTGAGCCTGGTTTTTATAAAGAATTGGTAAAGCTAATAGACTTTTAAGGCTCTGGATTTTTACCCAAAGATACTTTAGATTTTTACACAAGGATATTCTGAATTTTTACCCAAGGAAGCGATCGCCAATTAACCAAGCCTATTCGCAAAAACAAGCATGACTAACCCTAAAACTTTAAGACCGCACACTATTGTGATTTTAGCGATGAGTTTGGATGGTAAAATTGCCGATCGAAGCCGATCTCCTGCTCGTTTTGGTTCAAAGCGCGATCGCGATCGCCTCGAAGCCCAAATTGCCCAAGCCGATGCGGTACTCTTTGGAGCGGGGACGCTGCGGGCTTATCATACAACTCTACCGATTACAAACCCCCAACTGCTGATTCAACGCCATCAACAAGGTAAACCCCCCCAACCGATTCATATTGTTTGTTCGGCTTCGGGAAACCTCGATCCCGATTGGCGTTTTTTCTCGCAACCGCTTCCTCGTTGGTTGCTCACTACCCCAGAAAATGCCCCTCGCTGGCAAAATAGCGATGGTTTTGCAGCGATCGCCACAGCGAACCTACCTTTTGACTGGCAAACTATCCTCAAGCAACTGCTATCTTCTGGAGTTCAACGCTTGGCAATTCTGGGAGGAGGTCAACTGATTAGTGCCTTACTCGCTCAAAATTTAATTGACGAATGGTGTCTAACTTTATGTCCGTTACTGTTAGGAGGAGAAAATGCCCCTACTCCCGCATCAGGAGTTGGATTTCTTGCCCAAAATGCCCCTTCATTGCGCTTAATCTCTGCTGAAACGATTGAGAATGAAATTTTCTTGCATTATCAAGTATAACCTTAAAAAATATTGCCTTACCCTGAAGATTAATGCCGTTTTTTAATATTCAAGTTGACCGTTTTTTCCTACATTATCTCTAAACAATCATTATGGTTGAACAAGTTAAGTCGCAATATTCGATTCAATGGGTACAACGTTTTACTGATTTACCGCCAGCCGCTTGGGACGCGATCGCCAAACCCCTAGCAACTCCGTTTTTAGAGTGGGAATGGCTCAATAATCTCGAAACTTCTAAAAGTGCGAGAGCCAAGACAGGATGGCAACCTTGTCATCTCACAATCTGGCGCGATCGCGAGTTGATTGCTGCTGCCCCTTTGTATGTTAAAGGTCACAGTTACGGTGAGTTTGTCTTCGACCATCAATGGGCAGATTTATCTCATCGTTTAGGGATACAATACTACCCCAAATTGTTAGGAATGACTCCCTTTACTCCCGCAGAAGGATACCGTTTTCTGATTGCTCCGGGGGAAGACGAAGAAGCTTTAACGGCGCTGATGGTCGCTGAAATTGACCATTTTTGCCATCGCAATCATATTAGCGGCTGTCACTTTTTATTCGTCGATCCTCAGTGGCATAAAATGTTGGAGAAGTGCGGTTTTAGTAGCTGGTTGCATCATAGTTATATTTGGCAAAACCACGATTTTCACAGCTTTGATGATTATCTTAAAATGTTTACTTCTAATCAGCGAAAGAATATCAAACGCGAGCGCAAAGCTGTTAGTAAAGCGGGTTTGCATTTAGATGTTTTAGTAGGAGAAGCTATCCCCCATCATCTCTTCTCAACAATTTACAGTTTTTATAGCAGCACTTGCGATAAGTTTTACTGGGGGAGTAAATACTTAACTCGCAAGTTTTTTGAGCAGTTGTATCCCAATTTTCGCGATCGCGTTGTTCTCTTTGTGGCTTATCCTGAAAATGACGATCGCCGTCCGGTGGGGTTGTCTTTTTGTCTGCGAAAAGGCGATCGCTTATATGGTCGGTATTGGGGCTGTTTGGAAGAATATGATTGTTTGCATTTCGAGGCTTGTTATTACAAACCGATTGAGTGGGCGATCGCCAATGGGATTCAACTTTTTGACCCAGGAGCAGGGGGTAGACACAAAAAACGTCGCGGCTTCCCGGCAACCCCAAATTATAGCCTGCATCGCTTTTATAACAACCGGATGAGCCAGATTTTACGGTCTTATATTAGCGAAATTAACGAGATGGAACAAGCAGAAATTGAGGCGATTAATCAGGAGTTACCCTTTACGAAACGGGAGATTACTTTCGATACAAATAACATTTAATTACCTGAATTGAAATCGCAAAACTTTGATACTATTTTTCCACAACAAAGCGAAATGCTGCTACCTTGCTACAATAACCTGGAGGTGAAAAGCCAGCCAAAAGCGCGATCGCCCTAAAGAGCAAAAGCAATCCACTCCCAGCAAATAACTACAATTCCTCCCCTTTGCCCTTCTAGCTCAAACCAGACAATTTGCGTATTATGGGCGACAAACCCCGATTTCTCAATATTTCCCTTGCCAACTCCGGTACGCGCTGGGCGATCGCCCTCGTCACCCTCGGACTGATTAGCATTGGTGCAACCCTCGGCTTAACCCTGTTGCGTCCTCAAGCCCCAGAAGACACCCTTCAGCCGCAAACTGAAGCTACACCGCTTCTAGAGTCTGTAACCGCTCTCGGACGTATTGAACCCCAAGGAGAAGCCCTACAACTCTCTCCCCCTCCTACCCTCGGAACTGCCAAAGTCGCCAAGCTCTTTGTCGAGGAAGGGGATAAAGTCCAAGCCGAGCAAATTATTGCCGAACTCGACGATCGCGATCGCCTCCAAGCCGCCCTCGATCGCGCGATCGCCGACTTGAGCGTTGCCGTTGCCAATCTCCGCATTGTCGAAGCCGGGGCGAAAACTGGCGAAATTCAGGCGGCTGAGGCGGCAATTCAACGCCTCCAAGCCCAACTCAAGGGCGAAACTCAAACCCAACAAGCCGCGATCGCCCGTCTCCAAGCCGAACTCCGTACCGCCGAAAGCGAATACAACCGTTTTCGAGAATTAGCTCAAGGCGGTGCAATTTCTGATTTTGACCTCGAACAGCGAAAAACCAGCTACGACACCGCTCAAGAGCGTCTGCGGGAAGCTCAAGCCAACAATCAGAAGACTATTGATACCCTCAATCAACAAATTCTCGAAGCCCAAGCCAATCGCGATCGCATCGCCGAAATTCGCCCCGTCGATATCGCCAAAGCCCAAGCCGAAGTCCAACAAGCCCAAGCCAGCATCCAGCAAGCCCAAGCCGACCTCGAAACCGCCTTTGTACGCGCCCCCAGCGACGGTCAAATCCTCCAAATCAACACTCGTCCCGGAGAAAGTGTCAGCACCGATGGCATCGTGGAGTTAGGACAAACTGAGCGCATGGTTGTGGTTGCTGAAGTTTACGAAAGCGATATTGGCTACATTAAAGTCGGGCAAACTGCCACGATTACCAGTGAAAATGGTTCGTTCTCCGACGCACTCTCAGGAACAGTGAGCCATGTGGGTTTACAAATTAATAAAAAAGACGTTCTCGACACCGATCCTGCTGCCGAAACTGATGCGCGGGTGGTAGAAGTTGATATCTTACTTTCCCCCGAAGCTAGTCAAAAAGTCGCGGGATTAACGAATGCGAAGGTGTTAGTTGATATTGAGATTTAAAACAATTACCAATTACCAGTTACCAATTACCAATTACCAGTTACCAGTTACCAGTTACCAGTTACCA
>JAWQFT010000023.1:0-47343 GCA_035968055.1 Jaaginema sp. PMC 1080.18
ATTGATACTATTTTAAATTTAGATTTTATTTCGAGCTTATTCACAAACCTTTAAAGCTTGGGTAAATTCGAGATGTCGCGATCGCTCTCGTTTGTTACGGGAACAAACAATATAAAATAAAAAATAACTCAGAGAATCTGAAGGTTTGGGAGCGATTGAAGTGGGATGCCAACTTGGGGTGAGTTGTATGGCATCGCTAAAACTTTTTTCAACTCCAGCAATTCCTCGCAATTTTACAAAATACCATGAAATCTCAAGCTTTTGAACGAATGCGCTTGCAGTCCCATGCTTATATCAAGCGTCAAATTGAAATATCGCAACAGCGTTTAGATTTAGTTTCCCAACGAGTCAGCCGCAAAAAAACCTGTAAATACAGCGCCAATTCAGCTTTTCTGTTGTGTGCTGTCAATCCCAGCGGCCCTTGTCACGACTGCCAAATTTACGAGCCAGACGCAACCCATTTTTAGTCAGTTTTTGAGGGGCATTCATCCCACTCCCCCCGACTGCCGACTGCCGATTGCCGACTGCCCCTTAATCGCTGAAGATGAAAGCTAAGACTGAGCGCGAAAGCTTCACTTTGAAAGGGCTATTTTTGAGGGCTTACCTTACTCGACCTTCAACTGCTTTAAAAGCCTTTTCGTTGTAAGCCCTGAAGAGTTCCGCCCAACTAAGCCTTCGACTTTTCTAACATCAGCTTAGAACGTTTAATTTGGTCGGGAATATCAATAGGATAATCTCCTGTAAAACAAGCCGAACAGAAATTATTAGGGTCGGACTTCGTCGCTTGCAACATTCCTTCCCAACTTAAATAAGACAAAGAATCTACGCCAATATGCGCGGCAATTTCCGCCACTGATTTGGTGGCTGCAATCAGTTGGTCTTGGCTGTCGGTATCGAGGCCATAGAAGCAAGGATGAGTTACCGGAGGAGAAGAAATTTTCATGTGAACCTCGGCAGCCCCCGCATCCCGTAAAGCTTTGACGATTTTCCGGCTTGTTGTTCCCCGCACAATCGAGTCATCCACAATAATCACCCGTTTGCCTGTCAGAACGTCCTTGAGGGGGTTGAGTTTCATCCGAATCCCCGCTTCTCTCATACTTTGGGTGGGTTGAATAAAGGTGCGTCCCACATAACGATTTTTAATCAAGCCTTCCGCATAGGGAATACCTGATTCTTCCGAGTAACCAATAGCCGCAGGAACGCCAGAATCGGGAACGGCAATGACGCAATCGGCTTCTACGGGAGATTCTTGAGCGAGGTGTTTGCCGAGGCGCATCCGATAGCTGTAGAGGGTTTCGTCGTGAACTAAGCTATCAGGACGGGCAAAATAAATCATTTCAAAGACACAGAGTTTGCGCTGGGGTTTGTGGGCCCAGTGAAAAGAAGCCATGCCTTCTTCAGTAATCCAAACCAATTCTCCCGGTTCAACTGAGCGCAAAAATTCTGCACCGATGATATCGAGGCCGCAGGTTTCCGAAGCGAGGACGTAACGTGGCGTATTGCCGGGGAGAATACCAATCACGAGGGGACGAATACCCTTGGGGTCTCGCGCACCAATAAGACCTTCTGGCGTACCGATGACGAGGCTATAAGCTCCTTGACAAAGCTGAAAAGCACTAATCGCCGCTTCGAGCCAATCTTTGCCTTTATCTACTTCTGTACCGAGAGCCAGGGCGATCGCCTCGGAATCTGTGGTCGTTTCAAAGGTACAATCCTGTTGGCGCAGTTTTTCGCGCAGTTCCAAGGTATTGACTAAATTACCATTATGTGCTAAAGCTAACTTCCCCCGTTCGGTTTCCACCACCGCCGGTTGAGCATTCACCACTAAACTAGAGCCAGTCGTGGAATAGCGAGTGTGACCTACTGCCATCCGTCCCGGTAAATGCGCCAAAATCCCTTCGTTGAAGACTTGTGACACTAACCCCATATCTTTGTGAAGATGCACCCTGTCCCCATCAAAGGTTGCAATTCCCGCCGATTCTTGCCCGCGGTGTTGTAGCGCATACAAACCAAAATAAGTGAGTTTGGCCACATCCTCGTCCGGTGCGTAAACGCCAAAGACTCCACAAGCTTCTTCCGGTTTATCCGGTCGCTCGACGGACTGACCCAAATCAACCGCATCTTGCTCGTCAGCGTAAAAGGACTCGTTGGGAATCATGGATACTGCTCCAGATAATGATAAGTGGTAGTAGAAAAACAAAAGCGAGAAGAAAAAAGAGACTTGAGGAAACTTGTTTTCTGGCAAGTCTCCAAAGTGGGGGTACAGTCAAAAGCGAATTTGGGGATTCCCAACTCAATTGCCAGGAATTATGTAACAGTGTTAAGGTCACAGCAACAAGTGCTTAATTTTTTCTTAACAATTACAAACATAACAGGATTTGAGTCGGATGCCGATGAGACACCGCAATTTTGTTGAGTTGAACCCGCCGTTTTCGTTTTTCATTAATCCATTTCAGATTGTGTAAAAGTCAAGCGACGTTCAATTGCTCCGAGGGCGCGATCGCTCAGTTCACATATCTTAACTTTAATCAACGTCAAATCGTTAGTCGTGAAAACCCGTAATTCAGCCTCGCTATTACCCACAACCCCAATTTTTTGCCAATTTCCCGGCAACTGCTCCTGCAAATAAAACTCCCAAGCGGCTTGATACTGGGGCGACACCGACACCAAAATCCGCCCTTGAGCCTCCCCAAACAGCACCTCATCCCAACGTAACGAATCCGTAACCTTTAGGCGAATCTCTGCTCCCAAATTCGCCCCCACACAACAATCGGCTAAAGCCACCGCCAAACCCCCTTCCGCGCAATCGTGAGCCGACTGAATCCAACCCTGGCGAATACCATAACGACAAGCCTCTTGTACTCCTTGCTCCTGTTCCCAATTCACCAACGGTGGTTGACCTGCTACCGTATCGTGTAGCGTCGCCAAATACTCCGAACCCCCCAACGTCGGCTGACAGGTACTCCCCAACTCATAAATCCCATCCCCCGCATTTTGCCAAGCCGTACCGCATACTTGCGTAATATCCGGGATTAGCCCCACCATCCCAATTACCGGAGTTGGGTAAATCGCTTGGGGTTTTCCCTGACTATCCAGAGTTTCGTTATACAAAGACACATTGCCCCCCGTCACTGGCGTTTGCAACACCTCGCAAGCCTCCGCAATGCCCCGACAAGCTTCAGCCAACTGCCAATAACCCACCGGATTTTCCGGGCTGCCAAAATTCAGATTATCCGTAATCGCCAACGGTTCAGCCCCCACACAGCTTAAATTCCGCGCCGCTTCCGCTACTGCTGCCTTTGCGCCTTCGTAGGGATTGAGATACACATAGCGGCCATTACAATCCGTGGTTGCCGCCACCCCTGTACGATAAGCCGTCCCATTCCCTTGTGCCAACTGCGGACGCATCCGAATCACCGCCGCATCTGCCCCCCCCGGCAATAACACCGTGTTATTCTGCACTTGATGGTCGTATTGACGATAAACCCATTGTTTCGAGGCCAAAGACGGCATATCCAGCAATTGCAGCAGAATTTCGTTCCAACTGTGCTGCTTCCCCTGGATTTCAATCCCTTTCTCGCTACAACTCGGTAACTTTTCCGTTGTCCATTGCCAAGCCGTTTGAGCATATTCCGGGGCTTCGCTTAACAACTCCCGTTCGTAAATCGGCGTATTATCCGCCAACGCCGTCGCCGGAATTTCTGCCGCCGTTTCTCCTTGATACAAAATTCGCACAATCGGGTCGGCAATCACACTGCCTGCCACCACCGCATGAAGCCCCCAGCGCTCGAAAATCTCAATCAGTTCCGCTTCTCGTCCCTTTTGCGCTACAAACAGCATTCTTTCTTGGGACTCAGACAGCAAGTATTCATAGGGAATCATCCCAGTTTCGCGGGCGGGAATTTTATCTAAATCCAACTCAATACCTACGCCCCCATTGGCTGCCATTTCTGAGGTCGAACAAGTAATTCCGGCAGCCCCCATATCTTGCGCGGCCACCACTGCCCCAGTTTTGAAGGCTTCGAGACAAGCTTCGACCAAGGATTTCTCCAAAAAGGGGTCGCCTACTTGCACCGCCGGACGGTCATCCATCGATTCGTCGGTCAATTCCGCACTGGCGAAACTTGCACCTCCCATACCGTCTCGTCCCGTAGTCGAACCCACATACAACACGGGATTGCCAATGCCTGCTGCTCCCGATTTGACAATTTCCTCGGTTTCCATTAAGCCCAAAGCCATGGCATTTACGAGGGGATTGCCTTGATACGCTTTGTCAAAGTACACCTCACCGCCTACAGTGGGAACGCCGATGCAGTTACCGTAATGAGCAATCCCTTCAACCACTCCGGTAAAAATGCGACGGGTGCGGGGGTTATTTAGGTCGCCAAAGCGCAGGGAATTGAGGATAGCCATAGGTCTAGCCCCCATCGTAAAGATATCCCGCAGAATGCCGCCCACCCCGGTTGCTGCCCCCTGAAACGGCTCAATCGCAGAAGGGTGGTTGTGGGATTCGATTTTAAAGGCCAAGCGCAGGCCGTCGCCTAAGTCTACCACACCTGCATTCTCTCCGGGCCCGACCAGGACGCGATCGCCCTTTGTAGGAAACTGCTTCAGTAAGGGACGCGAATTTTTATAACAGCAATGCTCCGACCACATCACCCCAAACATCCCTAATTCGGCTTTGTTGGGGTGTCTGCCGAGTCTTTGGACAATTTTTTCATATTCCTGGGGTTTGATGCCTTCTGCGGCAATTTCTTGGGGGGAAAAGGGGGTAGACATGGGTTGTATTGATCTGCATGGTTGCTACGCTCGATCCTACAGCAACAAGGGGTCATGGTCGATCGATTGGGTTGGAGCGCCTTCTACAATTCAAAGCAAGTCTCCACTAATTTCAACTAATGTCTCACCAGCCGCCAATAATTCTAAAGCCATAGGTAATGTTTCGCTCAAAATTTCGCGTAACCGAGCATTGGAGGTATTACCACAAGTCAACCAAATAATTTGCGGGGGTGAACCAAGCCGTTCAACTAAATCTACAAAGTCACTGTCTTTCGTCATGACAATAGCTTTTTGAGCTTTGGCAACTTCAAAAATTTCAGAATCTTCAGCATCTCTGAGTCCAAGATCGCGCAACGCTATTGCTTCAACCCCAAATGTGCTTTCGATCCAAAGAGCAATAGCTGGAGACAGATGTACGTCTACCCAGATGGTCATGAAACCAAAACTGGGTGGTTCAATTTCCGCGCAGCATATAGAAGTGAGGCTTGAATATCTTTTTCCTCAAGATCGGGCATTTCTTCTAAAATTTCTGCGGTACTCAAACCCGCCGCCAACAAATCTAGCACATCTGATACCCGGATTCTCATCCCTCGGATACAGGGACGACCTCCACATTGTTTAGGATTAATCGTGATTCTTTCGAGTAAGGTTGACATATCATAAGCCTCGATATCGGCATACACTTCGTCGCTAGCACTAGGTTCAGTTTATCAAGGATTAAATAATGAACTGACCGGAATCAAAAGACGCGATCGCCCTTTGTAGGAAACTGCTTCAGTAAGGGACGCGAATTTTTGTAACAGCAATGCTCCGACCACATCACCCCAAACATCCTTAATTCGGCTTTGTTGGGGTGTCTGCCGAGTCTTTGGACAATTTCTTCATATTCTTGGGGTTTGATGCCTTCTGCGGCAATTTCTTGGGGGGAAAAGGGGGTAGACATGGGTTGTATTGATCTGCATGGTTGCTACGCTCGATCCTACAGCAACAAGGGGTCATGGTCGATCGATTGGAGGGCGAGCGATCTTATCTCCACGAACCCTGTCGTATATGATTAAAGTTTTCAGCTTCTAATCCCAGGCTACTCACATACAAATACAAAGGTAGATCGGCAGTTAAAACAAACGCAGGTAATCTTGAGGCGATGGCTATTGCTATATCAGTTAATCCTAGCCGATTGAACTCTGGCTCAGATACTAAAACTACAGAACGATCGGTCTGCTCGTTACACTTTCCCAGAAAGTCAGCCATAGCTTCTCTCCCAAATCGCCGTATATCTTCACGTTCTTTACCCAGCAAATTAGATACTTCAGTCATAATATGCGGTGTTGTCACAATGCTCTGGAATGAATTGCTATTGACAATATCTCCAAGTAAGTCATAATCATCTTCTACAAACGCCGAAAGAGTCCTAGCTTTTTGAATTAATGATGAATCTTTGCCGCCAATAAACAGAAGAAGTAGCAAATTAGTATCTAGAAGAAGGGTGTTAGAACGTGCTAATACCTTCATGGTAATTATATAGCCCTAATCTTCATTGAAACTGGCTTTCCGGTTGCCGCATCAATATTAACAACTTTGTAACGGCGGGATAAAGCGCGACTCGTCTGGCTTGGTGCAATCAGAGATGGAGTATTTTCGGTGGTTTGCGGTAAAGAGAAACCTATTGTGATCAGCCATTGGTTAGTTGCTTCAGAAAACTCAACTTCTTCGAGCATTAAGTCCCGCAGGTTACTATGGGCATATAAATCTTTGACGTAAGCGATCGCCGTTTTTACAGCACTTTTGACGCTCATGTTATCTTCTCGGTTTTCCATAAATCAAGTTAAGACACTACATTAAGTGTATCAAGGACAAACTGGAATCAAGGGACGCGATCGCCTTCTACACTAACGAGAGTATTAACTCGTTGGAGGTAACAACCGTATAAAGCCTTCTTGCTCAAAATGGCGATCGGTTGTCAGCGCCTCAGTTATTCGGCGTTGACGCATCAATACAAAGCTGACAGCATCACACAAAGAGTATGTTTTGTCTTCTCGATCGATTAAAAGCTGCATCGCCTCTCGGTGTAGCAGTTCATCCACCCAAATAATTTCAATGTCTGGGTTATCAACCATATCCACTACGAATGCGAGAACTTGAGAGCGAGGAAAACGACGAACCAAGGCAAGCGCAATCAGTTCAGCTAAAACATGGCTGTGTGTCAATAATTTACCGCCAGCATTATTAATCAATCGAACTGCTTTATTATGTTGTAGCTCATCGGAGTGAAGGTAGCACAATAAACCTGATGTATCAAGCAGCAAAACTACAATCTATCCCTAATAATTATCTGTATAAGCTTTGGCAAGATCGGCATCAATCTGGTCATTATCTATATCTGTCGGATACCCTAGACTGACTGCACCAGCATGACTTCTAAACTTACTTCTTGCCTGCGCTTGCATATCTGGCGAAATATTACTCACAACGCTATTTTGTCTGCTGAGAAGCATTAACACCCACTCCGTAAGCGAGACACCCATCGCACTCGACTGTCGCTGTAAATCGGCATAAACTTCGTCGCTAATTTCCAGAATTAATTGCTGACTCATAGTTGGTTAAGTAATATTATTTTTGGATTTTGTAATCTACATATTACTATGTATTTTGTTTCAATTCCTGAACTAAAAATTCAGCGCTTTTGTTCATTTTTTCTTCATCCTCATTTTTTAATTGTGAGTACAGCAATTCTGGAATAGGTGGATTGCGCCGACGATTATCATAAATTTGCATTTGTAGACTGTATGATTCTCTATCAAGGTCTTGCAAAGTATACCTTTCTTGAACTACCTCCTGCATAAGTAACTCCGCTTTTCTTCTTAGCAAATCTAGTTTGGTTGCAGCTTCATTATGTTCGATATATTGACGTAACCCAAAGACAAAAGCAGGAATCAATGGAATCAGAACAGCCAGTAAGAACTTTTCAAGGGTCAAGCCTCTAATCAAACCAATTAGAAGAACAATGATAGTCAAGGAAACCAGTGTAATGATTATCCATTTAGAATAGCGACGACGTAATTGAGCATCCCACAAAATATTAGAACGTTGACAAATAACTCTTGCTTTCTGAATTGGCAACTGTCCAACACCAATCGGATACCAATTCTGAAGCTGGGAAAAATCGAGATTCTTCTTTTTGTATTTTTTAGAAGCATCAATAATCATTTCTGGCTCGATACGAACTCCACAGTTCAAGTTTGCCCAATCAAACTGGAGAACCTCAGAGTCAAACATCTGTTGAATCTTTGCAGCTTTCTCCTGGGTAAATTTTTGTAACCGTGATAAGAGAAGCAGGTCTAAGAATATAGCAATGATTCCCCACAAAGCAGCATAAACGGCAAGTGGCGGAAATAGAGCAACTAAGATAGACCATGTAATAACTACAGGCACACTGATGATCATGCTAATTATTTGTAAGTTCTTTACATCAGTATAAAGTTGACGTTGTGCTGCTAATAGCTCCAATCTTCGTTGCTCGTTTTGCTCTTGAGTGATATTATTCATGGGAAGATTGATTGTTTTTATAAGTAAGATACTTTTTTAATTAAAATTCGGGAAATTTGAGCCAAATATTTCACCCCACTTTTCTGTAGAAAGCTTATACTTTTTCTCAGTTTTTAAGATTATAGCCTCTAAAGCTTTAGAATAATCACAATAGGCTCTCTTAGATATCTTGTCTCGATCTTCACAACTAAGCTGATTAATATTACCCTGAATTTCTTTTGGATCGTTGACTGGATGATAAACTGCGGTCTGGATATAATTCAACACTGTTGAAATTTCTATATCTACATATCCAGATGCTTTTGTATAGTGTGTGGAGTAAAAATCTAAAATCATATTTTCGATCAGATATGATGGCATTGAAGGCATAGTTGGTCTTTTATTCCAATACTTCATCAATCTGATAATGTCCAGCACGTTACCATCGTGAAATTGATTAACATCAGTAACTCGCTGTCTATCAATCCTTGGGTCGGTTTTTTTCCAATGTCCCTGACCGTCAGGAATAAGATAGTAATCTCTATTTAACCAATCTTTTTGTGTAAAAAAGCAGGGTACAAGATCAAACGTCCAAGGATAACTTCTTAAGTTAAGAGTTGCAGCTTCCATATTACGCTTACCAACTTCTTTGTACTGCGGAACTTGATCGAGTAGACTTATAAACTTATTGATTACTTTCCGTGAATTGAGGATATTTGTATTATCGAAACAGAGTGCTTGTAGTTTATGAGCAGAATCAGAGACATAAATTTCAATCCTGTTCGCAAACTCCTGATAAACCCCTCCTTCAGCATTCAAGGCAATCATCATATCAATGTCATCAAGCGGTCTCTTTTTTGTACGTCTAGCAAAAGAACCAAAAGCTATATCTTTTTCTGGATATAATCTTGGAAAACTTAAGTCTTTGTCAGGAAAAAGATGAATTTGAGATGATAACCAATCTCGACTACTTCTAGCTTTTTGTGTTTCGTTGGGATCGAGATTAACATAATTTATCAAAAAAATGCTAAAAGCTGCATTTACCGTTTTAACCATATTTTTTTTACATTTAAATGCAATACATTTGATATCCTAGCTCTTAAAACAATACATTAGAACTACTTAGAGGTAGAGATAACCGTACCTCTTATTTCTATTTTACCAATAGTCTCAATTATGAAACTCGAATCTTTGTTTTCTGCGATCGCGCCGACGACTACAAAATGCTAACTGAGTAAGCCCGAACTGCTGCGTCTACTGTCGCAATAGTCAAACCGTTTTGTAATGCTTGACAAATCAGCATTCTGTCAAATGGATCGCGATGTAGTAGTGGCAATTTCGTCAGTTGAACAACACTACTCTCATCAAGAGCAAGACTGGTAAATTGATGGCGATCGCCTTCTACAGAGATAGTTGAATTATTGTTCAATAAAATCATTAGATGGTGGATGCCAACCGCCCTGAATCCAAAGACGACGAGCTTTGACAACTGCACCTTCATTATGCGCTTGGTCATTCAAATCTAAGCGATCGCACGTTGCACGACCAATGGCAGTTTTGCCTCGAATCATTATACCCCCCTTCTCCCAAACAAAATGCTCATTCCACTGATGCCGTCGTGGGTTAAACAACTGAGTCAAAACTTGAGATTCTGGATCGAGACCTTCTGTAAAGTTGTAACGGTAGCTATTACAGCGCTGACAAGCCAAAGCCAAATTTTCCAATGTATCTGCCCCTCCACGCGATCGCGGTTGGATGTGGTCGATTTCAAACCGTGCAGCACTGGCTTCTTCGGAGGAGTGGCAATATTCACATAAATACTTGGCTCGTTCTCGAACCTGTTGACGAATCTCTTTTGAAATCGCCATACCTACACAGACTCAGCAATAACTTTGGCATTGAGCAGGGTGAAAATTCGGTCGAGTTCCAAAATTCCGGTCAACTCTACGGCTTCATCGGTTGTTAGCTGTGATTCTCGCTGTTTCTGGTTCAAACTCTCCAGTCGCTCTTGCAAGTCTTCACTAAATTTGAATAAGAATAATCCTCGAACGGGTTTGATTTGAATTCCAGCATCAATAAAAAAGGAGGGTTGAATCATTAGTTGGGCATTCATTATTCACCTCAGAGATTATGTTGTGTTAATAGCGCATAACATATAGATTTTTATCTATTTTAACTTCCACACGGAGGGTAAGAAACTCAAATTTTTGGCTTCTGCTGCGCGATCGCGCCGACGACTACAAAATGCTAACTGAGTAAGCCCGAACTGCTGCAATTCTCAAATTGGCTAATGATATCTTCCGGTAAAGGCGCATCAAAATCATCTGGAACTGTAAACTCACCTTCACATAAACCTAATGGTCGTAGTAGTTTAGTTTGGGGAATAGGTCTAAGTTCGGCAATAGGGCGATCGCAACGAACAACTATCAAAGTTTCCCCTTCTTCAACTTGACGCAGATACTTCAGTGGATCGCATTGGATTTCATCAATAGATACATTTAGCATTCAATTTTTTCCTAAATGTGGTTGTGCATTTATTATTCACCTCAGAGATTATGTTGCGCTATGGCTTGCCCAATCTCTTGAAAATAGTTGTTGGCTACTCCCATCGCTACCGGGTGTTTGGTCACAATAAATAACGTAAAGCGCGATCGCCCTTTCAGGATACCCAGTTCCTTTTCTTCGTGCAGTTCGTTATCCGCGATCGCCTGCCACCATTCTTGATAGCCCTTCCCATAAAATACAACGACTTTCGGTCTGTAATGTTTGACTCCTTGCTTGAGGTGAGTTGCTCGTTTCAACGCATAATAATTGTGGTAAATGTCACGGGTTGCAAGATGGGGAAGCTCTGAATGTTGAGCATAGAGCCAATGCCGTGTCGATGGTGACGGGAGGGGTAATAGTTCCAACAAAGCGATATCACCTTCTTTTCGTCCTAGGGTTGATTTCTGAAACTCTCTAACCCTTGTGGTGGATACATCCTCCCCTTGAGCGCAGAGGTAAAGACGAATAAGCTTGTTCCAAGTTGATTGCAATTTCGGTTTATCGTCAAAAAAACGTCCACCACCAAGACGCTGATGGTACATCGCCAAATCTTCTAATTCTTGTTTACCTCGTTCGCTCCAGACATTTAGCCTCTGGTTGATATCGGTGAAGGAATCTCCACCACCTTCTTCCATTCCAACAAACCAGTACTTGCCACGGTAGTTACCGTATCCGAAAAAGGTATCTGCAAACTCGGTAAGAAGTTGATCGTCAAACAGCATGGTACTATTCATCTAAACTAAATAAGCCTAAATTCTATGCGTGTTTTAAAAAGGGGACTAAGTGCATCATGTAATCTCGTTTGCCAATAGGTACACCAATCATGCGAAGAATGTCATAAGCTGTGACAAGATGAAAGTAAAAGTTAGGGATTAGAAACTCGTTTGCATAGGCAATACCTGACAACTCGATATAGAAATCTTGACTGAGGTCAATGCGTGTAATTTCGGTAAGTTTTTCATCTTCGGCGTTAATATTTGTCAGCAATAAATATGGTAATCTTAAAAAGTATTGATCGAGTAAATCTAACAAAGGGAGATAAGAGGCTCTCAATATGATTAAAGGATTAATTGCCGGGGCAAGTTATCCGTTACGGGCGTTACGAGCGTTACAAAAATCGCCTTACTTGCTGCAATTTTTGATTGTACCCATTATTGTTAATTTTGTGGTCGCGATCGCGATTTATGCGGGCTTACTTTTGCCGAGTTGGCAGGGGGTTACTTCCCTGTTAGACTTAATTTCGCGGGAGTTCGATTTACTCATTGCTAATTGGCCGCAATGGTTAAGCTTTCTGGCTTATCTTATTGTGGGTTTGGGTTGGCTGTTGCGAGGTTTGCTAATTCTGGGTTTATTTTTACTCACGGGCTTTCTAATTTTGCAATTTGGGACGTTGTTGGGTGCGCCGTGGTACGGTCAATTATCCGAACATATTGAAAAGTATCGTACCGGACGCATTGAAATTGTCGAGATTAACTTTTTTCATGATATTTGGCGAGCGATTTTGTTTGAAGTTAAAAAAATAGTTTTGTGGCTAATTGTCGCGATTCCTTTGTTGATTTTGGGCTTAATTCCCGCCGTCGGAACGCTTTTTATTACGGTGAGTTGGTTTGCACTTACTGGGTTTATTATGGCGTTGGATTTCCTCGATGGCCCTTCTGAGCGTCGTCGTTTGCGATTCCGACAGAAAATGGCAATTGTTTGGCGTAGTTTTCCGGCAAGTGCCAGTTTTAGCGCCGTTTGTTGGCTTTTAATTGGCATTCCGGTGGTTAACTTTGTGACAATTCCTTTATGTGTGGCTTCGGGAACGTTGTTTTGGTGCGATCGCGTTTTACCGACTTTTTTGAGTAGTAGGGAGTCGTAAGTTAGCCTAATTTAGTCTCTCGATTCCCAATCCAAAGCTAAAGTCATTATAACCCCCCATTCTGTCCATAAACTTGATGAGTTGAGTCTGTGAAAGCGGACTTTATTCTTATTAGTTCCAGATTTTAATTTACGGGCGAGAATCGTAACTTTGAGTGCTAATTGTTATAAACTAAAAATCTCCTGTGCGGCTAAGTTAAACTGAGGAAAGGTTGGAGAAATAATGGGAGTATTTCCCGTAAAACCAGTCATTTGATATTCACCGTCAACTAAGTTACAAACAAAAAATGTCGGTTGTTTGGGATTACCAATAAATTTTCTTGCTCCCAAAGCTGCATAATCGACAATCCAATATTCTTCGATGCCCATTTCTTCATAATCTCGCAGTTTATTGTAGTAATCGTCACGCCAATTTGTTGAAACAACCTCAACAATTAATTTGACTGAATCTGAATTTTGAATAATTGATTCACTTTCCCAGCGAGATTCCCGATCGATAACTTCTTGGTTCAAAACAATGATGTCTGGTTCATAGCCCGATCTTGCTTGTTGAGGTTTGATAATCGATTCTCTCGGAATAGTCCAAATACCGCCTTTGCTTATCTGCCTAATCACTATTAATAATTGCTCAATCAGAGAACCTGTTAGTTTTGAATGTTTCCCCTTGGGTTTGGGCATTTCGAGAATTACGCCATCGTGTAGTTCGTACCGGACTGCTGAGTTTTCGGGATACCAACTGATAAATTCATCAAAGCTATATAATTTTAGTTCTGCTTTGGCTTGAGACATAAATCGTTTTAAGATAATTTTGAATATAATTTATACTTGTTTACAATCCCAGAATTAAACGCGCTACATTAAAGTAAATTAAGACCCCTGCTACATCAACTGCTGTGGTAATAAAAGGGGCAGACATTAAAGCGGGATCGAGACCGAGGGAACGAAATAGAAAAGGTAATGCTGACCCGGAAACGGAGGCTAATACAGAAATAGCGACGAGGCTAATACCGACAGCGAGAGAGACAGCAAAGTCTTCTTGAAAGGAAAAATAAATTGTGGCGATCGCGCCTAACAATGTACCTAATAATAACCCAGCCAAGCCTTCACGCAACACTACTTTGGCCGGGCCTAGTTCGCGAATTGTATTAGTATTTAAACCCCGAATTACTACGGTAGAGGATTGCGCCCCCACATTGCCTCCTGTCCCGGTTAAAAGGGGAACAAATGCGGCTAATGCTACTACTTGTTGCAGTAGGGAAGATTGAGAACGGATAATGGCACTGGTAATCGTATTTGTGCCTAACAAAATTAATAACCAAACAACCCGCTTGCGAGCCACAGCGAGTAAACTAATCTGGAAATAGTTATCATTTGTCGCTTGTACCCCCCCCAAAGCGTAGATATCTTCGGTGGTTTCTTGTTCGATAATATCGAGTACATCATCAACGGTAACAACTCCCACAAGGCGCTGTTCTCGGTCTACAACGGGTAATGCCAAAAGGTCGTATCGTTGGATTAAGCGAGCGACTTCTTCTTGGTCGGTACTGGTGTGAATATAGACTACATCTCGCGTCATAATTTCCCCTAAAGTCTTGTCGGGGGCTGCGAGAACTAAATCCCGCAACGAGACAATTCCGGCTAAATGACGGGAATTATCGGTGACGTAGAGGTAATAAATGAGTTCGGAGGCGTTGGCTAAACTGCGAATGCGATCGAGGGCTTGAGCGCTGGTAAGATGTTCTTTGAGGGAGATGTATTCCGGGGTCATGATGCGCCCGGCGGTATCTTCCTCGTAACCTAGGAGTAGGGCGGTACTTTGGCGTTCTTTTTCGCTAAGTTGGGAGAGTAAGCGACGAATGACTTTGGCTGGCAGTTCGTCGAATAAACGAGCGCGATCGTCCGGGGACATTTGATCTACAATGTCGAGGACTTCTTGGCGTTTAAACTTTTGGATCAGGTTTTGTTGAATGGTGGAGTCGAGGTGTTCGTAGACTTCAATGGCTTCGGCTTTGGGGAGTAAGCGGAAGGCTAAAGCTTGCATTGACTCGTCTAAGCCTTCAATGGCTTCGGCAATATCCACAGGTTGTACTGGGACTAAAAGGGCTTTTGCACCTTCTAGATTGCCTTGCTGCAAGAATAGTTCTAATTGATCTCGTACCAATTCAGTAACTTTCATGGAAGTCTCAAAAGCTGTCCAAATCGCGATAAAGGCAGTTTATTACCTTTTGTAATACTTTAAGTCCCTGCCGCGCTCCTTGAATCAAACGGAGGGCTTGGGAGGGTTGACGGAGAAAGGCTAGGGCGAGCGATCGCGCCTGAATCCGACCTTCTGAGTCAATTGTATTGTTAAGATCGGGTAGGTCGTGGATTGCGTCGTCACTGACTACTCGTAAAATGGCCACGGCAATTTCTGTGGGTTGCAATTGTTCTAGTACGGCAATACCTTCCATATCGACGATATCGGCGTGATATTGTTGGCCGTATTGTTGTTTGGCTTGGGCTGTGGCTAAAAAGGACTCGCTGGTGTAACCGTTGACTCTGGCACAACCATGACTGTGCAAGCGTTCGGCTAAGATTGCGGTTAAGTGGGAATCGCAGGGGAAGTTTTGCACGCGATCGCACAATACGACATTGCCCACGGTATACTGAGGCGTTAAGCTGCCGCACAATCCCGTTAAAAGGAGCGATCGCACTTTTGAGGATGTTTTTGACTCTAACCAAGTTTTGACGAACTTCTGGGTCGGTTTAATGCCGATAGGGAGGGCATACAAGGGGAGATGCACCCCAGCTTGTCGCAATCCCCTCTTGACGGCTTGATATTCCGACCCTTGGGGAACAAAAATGGCTTCGGGTAAATTCAATAGTAGTTCTCCTGGTATTGATGGACTGTTTTTAATTATGGCGGGAGATGGGGTCTATAATTCGGTTTGAGCGGTCAAGTTTGCTACGATTAAGGGAATCTTTCGCCGTTTCAGGAATTATGGAGCTTAGCGCTGAATGCAAAATTTGAGTAAGTTTTGGTAGCGTTGGCTGAGTTGTTAAAATGAAGCTCTAAACTAGCGCGGTTTACTCGATTTTTTGATTTGTTATTGTCGATTTCGAGATAGTTCAATGATGGGTAAAAAAATTGGTATTGCGGCGGGAATTTTATCTTTGCTAAGTTTTTGCTTCGGGTTTTATTGGTGGCGACAACTGACAAAAGTGCCGGATTGGTATAGTGCTGAAACGACTCCCGTTGCTCAACAAATGGCTGAAACGCAATTACTTGAGTTACAACAATCTCGTCAAGCAGTTTTTAGTAGCATTGAACGCCAGGTTCGCCAAAATCCGAGTAGTTCTGAAGTCACTGTGACATTAACAGATGATGAAATTAATGATGTTTTAGTAGCCGGAATGGTGGAAAATTTAGCCGGAACTGAAGTTTTACAAGCAACTCGCGGAATTAATACGACAATTGCTGATGATACTATTGAAATTGGCATGGTGGTGAATACGGCCGACCTGAATTTGAATTCTGCTGAAAACTCAATTCCCGTTCCTGCTATCCAAGCTTTACAACAGTTTCCTCTGCTCAAAAATCGCGATCTTTATGTGGGTTTATCCAGTCAACCTCAAATTGTGAACGGTCAACTTCAATTAACTGAAGATACTCACGTTCGTATTGGTAACTTAAGCTTGAGTTTAGCTGAAATTTCTCGTAAGTCAGGAATGACTGAAGCGGAGATTTTACAAACAGCGAATCAAGCTTTAGCAACGTTGAATATTCGCGATTTACAACTCCAAGATGGTCAGATTACAATTAAACGCGATCGCTTTTAGTTTACGATGGTTTGAGTAACAAAAGTTGATAAGACAAAATGACGATTTGGATTAACGAACAACTCGATCCTTCGGGGATGATTCATGCTTGCATTGCTTCGTGTAACGAACAACTCGCTCGCGATTGTCATCAATCATTTCAAGAAAACTTGACAGCAGAACAAAAAAATCGCGGTTGGGAAGCTCGACTGAGAACGGTAGAAAGTTGGGACGAAGTGCCAGTAAACTCTCTCAAACTGAGTTAATCTAGTAAAGGACAGCGTACAGGCGCAGCTTTGGCTACAATACAACTACAAACTCGCCAAAGCTGCCTGCTATCCAGTATTAGACATCTCCCGAAAATAACCCTGTAACCCTTGGTATGCCGTATCAAATCAGGGCCTCTGGAGATATCTATTGGGAAAAGGCGATCGCGAATGCTTCTTTTTTCCCTCGAAATTTATGGAAAAATATAATGCCAATTATTACTACAAACTGCTAGGTTTAGCACCGGGAACATCCCCCCAAGAACTCAAAAAAGCTTATCGTCAGTTGGTTAAAATTTGGCATCCTGATAACTTTTCCCAGCAACCGCAACAGCAACAAGAAGCCGAAGCTAAAATTAAACAAATTAATGCCGCTTACGAATATTTAAAAAACTACAAACCAGCCAATTCTTCGCAGAATTCCCCCTCTAAAACGGCTCGTTCCTCCAAAATTAATCCCGAAGTCTTTTATCGCAATGGCGTAAATTATGCTCGCGAACGACACTATAAAAAAGCCATTGAAGAATTAACTAAAGCCATTTTAATAGATAGCGATTATCTCGATGCTTATCTTTATCGCGGCTTTGTTTACGATAAATTAGGGCAAAATATTCGCGCCGAAAAAGACTTTAATAAAGCCACAAAAATTAAGCTGCGTCAAACAACGACAAAATCTCCTACTCCTCCTCCTCCCGAACCCGAAACCCCGGCTTCTCCACCTCCTTCTGTTAGTCCTCAACTGCCTTGGCAATTTGCCGGAAAATTACACCGCCATACTGCCCCCATTAGCGGTCTCGCGATCGCCCCCGATGGTAAAATAGCTGCCAGCAGTAGTTACGATCGCACCGTCATTCTCTGGCAACTCAGTACCGGGAGAGTGCTTCACGTTCTCAACAGCCACACAGGTAGAATTTACGGTGTCGATATTAGCCCGGACGGGAAATGGGTAGCTAGTAGTAGCGGCGATAAAAGTATTAAACTGTGGAAACTCAGTAATGGCAATCTGATGCGGACTTTGGGGGGATTGTTCGGAGGACACAATCAAGCGGTTATTGCCGTGGCATTTAGCCCCAATAAACGCACCTTGGTGAGTGGTAGTAGCGATCGCAGCGTCAAACTGTGGCAAATTAGTAGCGGGAAGGAACTTCGCACTCTGACTGGCTATTCTTGTCCCGTGAGGGCGATCGCGATCTGCCCCAATGGTAAACTATTCGCCAGTGGTGGTACGGACTGCGCTCTCCGCATTCGGGAAATGAACGGTCGTCTGATTCGTTCTCATCGCGGCGATTTTAAGATTATCAGCCTGGCTTATTGTCCTGATGGTAACGCGATCGCGGTCGGGGGAGAAGATGGTCAAATTCAACTTTGGGATGGGGAAGGAACTCACGTTATAAATTCCCTCCAGCATTCAAATTCTGCCGTTTGCGCCGTGACTTTTAGCCCGGATAGCAAAACTCTCGTAACTGGGGCAAAAGATGGCAGCATCAAGTTTTGGGATATTGCCAGTTTACAAGAACAGTTTACCCTGAATCAGCACCAAGGAGCAGTGCGCGCGATCGCCTTTACTCCCGACGGTCAAACTTTTGTCAGTGGTGGCGTTGACCAAGTTCTCAATATTTGGTGGAAACGCGAAATTTAGACTAATTTAAAATAACATATCGAAATATTGTAGATTGGGGAGCGATCGCATGACTCAGCATCAATTAACTTGGCTTTCCCGTTGGGGCAAAATCACCGCGCAAACCCTATTAATCGCTACCTTGGGAGTCGCTGTTTTTGACATCCCTGCATTTGCAGATATCCCCCCCGAACAAATCGAGCAACGGATGAGTCAGTTGAAAAACTCCAACCAGCGTTGGTTGGAAATCAACATCACCACGCAACGTCTGATTGCTTGGGAGGGCAATAACTCCGTTTATGCCATTGTTGTCGCGACGGGAAAACCGGCAACACCCACCGAAACTGGGATGTTTACCTTGGAAAATAAACAACCCCTCGCTCGTTTGAGGGGATCGAGTTTCGATGTTCCCGACGTACCTTATGTATTGTATTACGAAGGGGGCGGCGCAATTCACGGCGCTTATTGGCTCAATCGTTTTGGTCGTCCTGTGAGCCACGGAACGACTTATTTAGCTGTGAATCACGCTCGTTGGCTGTATAATTGGGCAACGATTGGGATGCCGATTATTGTGCGAGAGTGAACTCTTTAGCGATTAAGAGGCAATGGGCAGTCGGGAACAATTACCAATTACCAATTACCAATTAAGGGATTTGGCTAATAACCAATAACCAACAACCAACAACAAATAACCAACTACTAAAAATAATGCCCTTCTTGGAGAAGCTGTAAAATCAACTGAGCAAAGGCATCATCCCCTAAACGAGCCGCAGCGTCTTCGAGGACGGTGGTTGGGGTGCTGTCGGTGGATGCGAGTAACTCAGCAGGAACGAGTAAAGAAAGGTGAGTAATTAATTGATCGAGATCGTCGCGCATCCGTCGGCGTTTGGTCTCTAGAAGGTTCATGGTGCGGCGAACGGCTCGTTCTCGGCGAAGCTCGAATGCTAAAGTATATTCTTCGGGGCGATCGCACATAAGTTTCCTCAACTACACAAAAGTTGTGTCAAAGCTGCATTTTTCTTGAATCGCACAAGGGGGTAAAGCCTTTGTCCGGGCTTGCTAATAATTAAACCTGATAGCATTTATTATGAAAACTAATCGTTAAGAGTCTTAAGAGTTTGTAAAACTCCATAACGTTTCGCGAAATATAGTTACATAGACAGCGATCGCCATTTGACAAACGATACGCGATCGCGGATAAACAATACGAATTAATTTTCTCCTTAAATATTCAACCATGACAGAATCTCCGGTAATTGGCATTATTATGGGTAGTGATTCGGACTTGCCCACCCTAAAAG
The DNA here is from genome assembly GCA_035968055.1 of Jaaginema sp. PMC 1080.18. GTDB lineage: Bacteria > Cyanobacteriota > Cyanobacteriia > Cyanobacteriales > Spirulinaceae > Jaaginema. The sequence continues at coordinate 19,692 of JAWQFT010000023.1, forward strand.
ACGCGATCGCGATTTGCGAACAGTTTGGTATTCCCCACGAAGTCGCTATTGTCTCAGCCCACCGCACTCCCGATCGCCTTGTGAATTATGGGAAAACGGCGAGCGATCGCGGTCTCAAAATCATCATTGCGGGTGCAGGAGGAGCAGCCCACTTACCGGGAATGGTGGCTTCTCTCACCCCTATCCCCGTGATTGGCGTTCCGGTTAAAACCAGTACCCTCAGTGGGGTAGACTCGCTTTACTCCATCGTACAAATGCCCAGAGGGATTCCCGTGGCTACAGTCGCTATTGGTAACGCCACCAACGCCGGATTACTTGCGGTACAAATCCTTGCCGCTTTTGACTCGGAATTACAGCAAAAAGTCCAAGACTACCGCCAGCAACTCAAACAAAGCGTCCTCGACAAACAAAGCCAACTCACAGAAGTCGGCTACCAAGCCTATTTAGAATTGTAATTAATGAGGGGTCAGACCCCAAAGGCGCGATCGCCCCCCGATGCCAGGTTAAAATAGAATCAAGATTACAAACCCCAACGCCAACTTTCCTAAAACTGCGGCTTTACGCTTCTAATCAATGCCTCACTTTTTAGTCTGCAATCTCAAGACGGCGAACGAAACTTACTATCCCTTGAAACCGGGTAAAAATACCATAGGACGCGCTAGGGATAACGATATTGTTTTGTTACATGGCAGTTTGTCTCGCCATCACGCCGAAATCGTCGCTATTTACTACTCAGATAACAAATCTACTACCCCGGTAATGGAGGACGATGCTTGTATTACCATTCGCGATCGCCAAAGTCTCAACGGGACGTATATTAACCATACCAAAGTCCAAAATGGCAAAATCAACGTTGGTGACGTGATTACCCTCGGTAAAATTAATTTTAAACTGATTAATGCGACTCACGATCTTGCCGCTCAAGCCATTCCCGGTTCGTCTGTTTTAGATATGAGTTACAGGAATTCTGAAACCCAATAACGAGACCGTTAAAAAATGGGAATCTAGGAACAGATTTGACGCACTACAGTAAACGCTGAATAACTGACTCCGGCTGTTCCTTCACCGGGATGAGTCGAGTCTCCGACTAGCCAGAGGTGTTGAATGGGGGTACGAGTAGCAAAACCAAAAGGGCCAAAAGTGGAAAGCCGTTGACCAATTCCCCCCACATAGCCTTTTTCTCGTCGGGTGTAATGGGCAAAAGTGCGGGGAGTAGCGGCTTCGGTGTGGATAATGGTGGCGGGGGTGAGGTGGAAATATTGCCCCAAGCGGGCGATCGCGTCTTGGGTGTATTCTTGTTTGAGGCGATCGTATTCCTCTGGGTTACAATGCCACCAGGGATCGGGATGGGTAAAGGAGGAAGCGATAATTGTGGCTTGGCCTTCTGGTGCGCGACCATCTCCGGGTTTGCTGACGGAGACGAATAGGGAGTTATTTTCGCCGATTTCGCCGTCGTAATTGTAAAGGAATTGCAAGTGAGGCGGGCAATTTTCGGGAATGGCAGCGCGATCGACACCGAGATAAACGACGAATGCGCCACTGGGTTCGGGTAATTTTGCGACTCGTTGGCGATAGGCTTTGAATCCGAGGGCAGAAAAGGGATTTTGGCTGAAATTGTTTATTTTGTCGGTGATTGTAGCGGGTTCATCGCCTTTGACCATTTGGGCTAAGTCGTGGACGGTGACATTCGCAACCACTTCCTCGGCAGATTCCGTCCAGACTTCATCGGTTTTTCGATCGCGAACTGTTACCCCAAGGACGCGATCGCCTTTAATATGAATTTGTTCGACGGTATGGCGCATCAGCAGCTTTCCCCCGTGTTTCTCTAGGGCTTCAACTAGGCGATCGCTCAACACCTGCATACTCCCTTGGAGATGGTACAATCCTTGGGGCGCTTGGGATACCCCTAACGCTGTGGCTGCGTACAACAACGCCGTCTCGTCGGCATTTACCTGGGAATACAACTTAAGCTGCATATCGAGAAACGTCCGCAAGCGCTTATCTTCGTACAACCCCAACAATCGTAAAGCATCCCCCACCGTCATCAAGGTAAAAGGCAAGGTAATTGCTGTATCTAATCGCAACGCCTTCAGTAGTTGGGTTACATCCCAAGTATTGCGCGGTGGTAACACGGGATTGCGTCCCTGAAAACGCCAACTGGCCTGAAATAAAGCATTCATCAGCCGCCAAAATGGTTCGCTACCGGGAAACTGCGAGTTACGTTCTTGTTGCCAAAGAGGGCGATCGCGCCATATATTAATAGGCTCAGACTCCCCCGGCAAGAATACCGCACAAGCGGGGTCGCAAAACGTCGCTTCCGGCAATTCTACCCCCAACCGCTCAAAAATCTCAGCGTGAATGCCTCCTGGCTCTAATCCTGCCACCTGAGTTGCTCCTACATCAAAAGTAAACCCGCGACGGCGAAATGTTGAAGCACAGCCCCCCGGTACTAAAGCTTGGTCAAAAATCGTGACGTTGTAACCTTTCTGCGCCAGTAATGCCCCAGCCGTGAGACCTCCAATTCCTGCCCCAATCCCTATGACACGGCGGCTTTCGCGAGTTGATGGGTTTGACATGATGATAATGATGTAACGCAATCTTAACTCAATTGTAAACTTTTATTGCGCTACCCAGACCAGCGTTTCGGGGTAAGGGCTGCAAAATAAACCCATCAGAAATCGGGGTTCTCAATCCCCACTCATGAACCTTTCGCGATCTTCGCTATATTGAATACTACCCTCCAGATTGCACCCCTCATGGTTTCCGAGAAATTTCGCCAGCAGTTGCGAACTGAAGCACAGCAATGGCACGATGAAGGCTTAATTGATAATTCTCTCTATGAAAGCTTAATGCAGCGCTATCAACTGTACGACCTCGAAAATAGCGCTCGTAACCGCTTTATTTTGATTTTGTTGGGTTTAGGTTGCGTTTTAGTCGGTTTAGGCGCAATTTCTCTGGTCGCGGCTAATTGGCAAGCTTGGTCTGTCGTGGCGCGAACGACGACTCTAGTCAGTGTTTTCCTCGTCGTCAATAGTATGGGGTTTTATCTGTGGCAAAAAGGAGGTGATTCTTGGCAGCATCGTGCCGGACAGGGGTTACTATTGTTGGGCGCGTTAGTTTTAGGAGCAAATCTAGGACTGATGTCTCAGATGTTTCACCAAAGCGGCGAATTGTACCAATTATTGCTGGTTTGGGCATTGGGGGTATTGGTGATGGCTTACAGTCTCAACACGACCTTTTTGGGCGTATTTGCGGCAATTATTGGCGGCTTGGGCTATTGTTTTGGCACTCCCTATATCTACAATCCAGGGGAGTTGACGGGGTATCAGTTGGCATTACAGCATTTCCCGATTTTGACTTTAATTTTATTGCTACCTTTGGCATATTGGTGTAGATCGCGTTGGTTGTACGGTTTGGGAATTTGGATCGCAACGATCGCGCTAGAGGTGAATTTAATTTTTCTAGCGGTTAAACTGTTTGATGCAGGAGTTGCCAGTGCTGCTACAATTTTTGCGATCGCGACTACCCTAACCCCGGCTTTACTTTGGGCATATCGCTCTCGGCATCACCCAGATTTTGACGCTGTTAGCCAAAGTTCGAGTATTTTCTGTTTGAGTATCCTCTTTTATCTCCTTTCCTTTCGTTGGCTTTGGTTTTCGTCCCCTAATCCCGGTTTGGAATCGATGACATTGCCAGATTGGTGGGTTACGATTGACGCGATCGCGCTGCTGGGAGTAACGCTATATTATTGGTGGCGACTGGGCTGGCAACCGGGACAAATCTGGAAGCTAGATATTGCTAGTAGTGCTATAGGTTTAGCTTTAATTGCTACGGCAGGTATTGTTTGGTGGAATGCCCAAGCAGAAGCTTTAGGGGTAATTGCAGTGGCAATCTTTAATGGCTTTTTAGTTTTGTTAGCCCTAGGAATTATTCGTTACGCTTTAGTTGCAGGAACAAGAGGAGGTTTTTGGTGGGGAATGTTGTTAATTGTGACTCAAATTCTCTCGCGAATGTTGGAGTACAATACAGGATTGTTGCTCAAGGCGGCGGTTTTATTTGCTTGTGGGGCAATAGCGATCGCGACGGGTTTTTGGTTTGAGCGCTATTTGCGATCGTATCAAAAAAGTTAGTTATTAGTTATTAGTTATTAGTTCCCCTTAACGGCAAAAAATGAAACCCATTTATTTAGACAATCACGCTACAACTCCCGTCGATCCAAAAGTTGTAGAAGCCATGTTGCCCTACTTTAGCGAGTATTTTGGCAATCCTTCTAGTATTACTCATCACTATGGTTGGGAAGCCGAAGCCGGGGTAAAAAAAGCAAGAGAAACGATCGCCGCCAGTATTAATGCCTCCCCTGAAGAAATCATTTTTACCAGTGGTGCAACCGAAGCCAATAACTTGGCGATTAAGGGGATTGCTGAAAGCTATTTCAATCAAGGACGGCATATTATTACTGCGAAAACCGAACATCGAGCGGTACTCGATCCTTGTGAATATTTAGAAAAACTAGGGTTTGAAATTACTTATTTATCAGTCGAAAAAGACGGTTTAATTAATCTCGAAACTTTGGAAAAATCCTTGCGAGAAGACACAATTTTATTATCAATTATGGCAGCCAATAATGAAATTGGCGTGTTGCAACCTTTAACGGCAATTGGAGAATTGTGTCATCGCCATAAGGTATTATTTCATACCGACGCGGCGCAAGCTTTGGGTAAAATTCCTTTAGATGTCCAAGCCCTGCAAATTGATGTCATGTCTTTGACAGCCCATAAACTTTACGGCCCTAAAGGGATAGGGGCATTGTATGTGCGACGACGCTCCCCTAGAGTGCGCTTGGCCCCGCAGTTACACGGAGGAGGTCAAGAAAAAGGGTTGCGCTCCGGAACGCTGTATCCGCCGCAAATTGTGGGCTTTGGGGAAGCGGTGCGATTAGCTCTTGGGGAAATGGAGTCGGAGGGAAAACGCCAACAAAAACTGCGCGATCGCCTCTGGCAACAACTCCAGCAACTCGATAATGTCTATCTTAACGGCCATGAGACTCAACGGTTACCGGGAAATTTGAACGTCAGTTTTGCCGGAGTGGATGGAGCAGCCTTATTATTGGGGTTACAAAATCAAATTGCCCTGTCTTCGGGGTCGGCTTGTGCGACAACAACCACCGCACCTTCCCATGTTCTCACGGCGTTGGGGCGATCGCCCGATTTGGCTTATGCTTCCCTGCGGTTTGGTTTGGGACGCTTTACCACCGAGGCAGATATCGCAACCGCAGCCCAAAGCGCGATCGCGACGGTACAATCTCTACGTCGCGTCACTTCTGGGGTTAATTCGGCCTCGATTCAATCCCCTTCCACTACAGCATTGTGAAAAAATGCCAACAATGCCGCGTGTTTTGAAAGCGATCGCGGTATAATACAGGTCGAAAGCTTCGGTTGCGTTTGAGTCGCCCCATAGCTTCGCAGTCTTCTAATTTTCTGTCTGGCGTGCTGTCGTCAGTTTTTGGTATCTTGCTCCTCTAGCTGAAAAACCGTTATTCAAACCCTTGAAGATGCGATCGCTTTTCTAATTGCACACTCTCCGATAACGCCCATAACCGAACTTCGACAAATTCACAAACCAGAGGCAAAAGTTCGAGAACATCACGCGCGTTGTGATAGTTTCAGATACCCTCCGGTATTCTCTCCATAGAACCGCTTTTTAAGAATTTTTCGAGGAATTTGAATGCCAAAGCAAATTATTATTGCAGAGAAAAATCACGTTGCTGCTGTCTTTTCTGAAGACCAAATTCAAGAATTAGTCGTTGCGACAGGCAACCAACAAGTCAGCGATATTTATCTCGGTACAGTCGAGAACGTCATCCCAGGAATTGACGCAGCTTTCGTCAATATCGGCGATGCCGAACGCAACGGCTTTATGCACGTTTCCGACCTCGGGCCTTTACGACTACAACAAAGTGCCGGGGCTATTACCGAACTCCTCGCGCCCCAGCAAACGGTTCTGGTTCAGGTGATGAAAGAACCCACCGGGAACAAAGGCCCGCGCCTTACCGGGAAAGTGAGCTTACCCGGACGTTATTTGGTACTCATGCCTTACGGTCGCGGGGTTAATCTTTCCCGTCGCATTAAAAACGAAAATGAGCGATCGCGACTGCGGGCATTAGCCATCCTCATCAAACCCGCCGGAATGGGCTTACTGGTGCGGACTGAAGCCGAAGGCAAAGACGAAAAAGCCATTATGGAGGACTTAGAAAACCTCAAAGAACAGTGGGAGTCAATTCAACAACAAGCCGAAAGCACCAAACCCCCATCCCTCCTCAACCGCGACGATGACTTCATTCAGCGAGTGCTACGAGACATTTATACCGCCGATGTCAACCGCATTGTCGTAGACTCCCACTCCGCCCTCAAGCGCGTCAAACAACAACTCATGAACTGGAGTGGCGGTCGTCCCCCCGAAGGCGTATTAATCGACCATCACCGGGAACGCCAACATATCCTGGAATACTTCCGGGTCAACGCCGCCATTCGCGAAGCCCTCAAGCCCAGAGTCGATCTGCCGTCCGGGGGTTACATTATCATCGAACCTACCGAAGCCCTGACGGTGATTGATGTCAACTCCGGTTCGTTCACCCAGTCCGCGACTTCCCGCGAAACCGTATCCTGGACTAACAACCAAGCCGCCCGCGAAATCGCCCGGCAACTGCGTTTGCGTAACTTAGGCGGTGTCGTGGTAATCGACTTTATTGATATGGATTCGTCTGGCGATCGCCTCGAACTCCTCAACACCTTTAACAAAGCCCTCAAAGCCGACAAAGCTAGACCCCAAATTGCCCAACTCTCCGAGTTAGGCTTAGTGGAACTCACCCGCAAACGTCAGGGTAAAAATATTTACGAACTTTTTGGGAAAGAATGCCCAACCTGTGGCGGTTTAGGGCATTTAGCGCATTTACCGGGCGAAGGAGACGAACAACGCTTGGCAGATACCCCTATCTCCTTGGCAACTCCCTCAACCACAATTTCTTTGAAACCCATCATCGACAAAGAGAAAGAGAAGCGCCATCTCGAATCCGAGGTTTTGTTTGACTTGAAAGCAGATGATGATGAGGGTTCGGACTTTGACAGTAGTTCGGGGGATGCTCTCGATAGCGCCAGTGGGACTCGTCGCCGTCGTCGCAAGCGCTTGGGGGATAACGAGACAGTCTCGCCTAAACCGACGAAAGTGAATAACGGCGGTAGTGAAGTTCGTTCGCAAACTCCAGAGACTCCCGCACCCACTCGTAGTAATAACTATGACCGCTACAATCGTTCTCCTCGTCGCGAATCGGCAGAACCCGAAAAAATTTCTGTGGAAATGACTCCCCTCGAACAAGATATTTATGCGTTGATGGGGATTTCGCCGTTGATTCGGGTAGAACGAGAAATCAGAAATCCCAAAGCCGCAATCGTGGAAATCAAAGACTCCTCGGAAAGCCCCATGCTAGACTCCGAACCTGCCGAGTTGAGTCCCGAACCCCCAGAAACAATCCAGATGACCCTTCCAGAAACCGAGTTTGTGGTTGACGATACCCCAGAACCAGAGGAGATTGCCGAGGAGATGGCTTCAGATTTGGAAGACAGCGAAAGCGATTCTGATGCTCGTTCCACCGTTCGACGACGGCGGCGGCGGCGTTCTTCAGCCCAGAACGAGTAATCTCATGGCGAAAGCTCTCCGTCCTGTTTTTCAATACGACCGCTTACCAGAACTGCAAGCTGCCTCAGAATGGATTGCTGGGGTTGATGAAGTGGGGCGGGGAGCTTTATTTGGCCCGGTGGTGGCGGCGGCGGTGATGTTGCCGCGATCGGCGCTCCAGCCTTTGATGTTGGCGGGGGTAAGGGATAGCAAGCAATTGTCTCACAAACGCCGCCAAAATTTAGCGGCTCAAATTCGGGGGGCGGCTATTGAGGTGCAGATTGGTTATGCGACGGTGCGCGAAATTGATGAAATGAATATTTTGCAGGCATCTTTGCGAGCAATGCAACGTTCTATTTTAAAGCTGAAATCAAAGCCTCATTTATGTATGATTGACGGTCGAACGCCTATTCCCGATCTCCAGATACCTCAACAAAATTTAGTGGGGGGCGATCGCCTATCGTTAATGATTGCTGCCGCTAGTATTGTAGCTAAGGTTTGGCGCGATGACTGGGTGATGCGTTGGGCGCACAAATACCCCCAATACGACTTGATAGCCAATAAGGGCTACGGCACTCAACGCCATTGTCTGGCTCTCCAAGAGTACGGGCCTTCACCCCAGCATCGTCTTTCTTTCCGCCCTTGTCAGCCCCAGGCTTGACTCGCTACAACGAAGAAGAACTCATGGAAAATTCCGATTCTGTTTCTCGTTTTTTTAATTCCTCCGTTGTGAACTCTTCGTAGTAAGAGCGATCGGTATTGACGTTCCAGAGGTCGTGTTCTTCACCGAGTAAGTTGCGAGCCGCGAGCAAGCCCGTCAGCATCGAGTGGTCTTGGTTATTGTAACGGTGCATTCCATTACGTCCTACTGTTTGTAAGTTTTCAAAGGGTTCGAGGAACTCGCGAATCACTTCTAAGTGTTGGCGGTAAGCGCGATCGTACACGGGATAGGCTTTGGGTTGGCGAATCACCGTACCATCTTCTACGTCCTGGGGAGTCCCGAAGCCTAAGTTTGCCATTTCTTGGGTCGCGAGGGCGATTAAGTCTTCGTCTTTCATCGTCCAGATTTCATCGCCTTCGGTGCAGAAGTATTCCATGCCCAAGCAAGTTTTACCTTTGTCAGGAACCATTGCCGGACTCCAGTTTTTGAAGTTTTGGATGCGACCGACTTTGGCTCCAGGAGAGTGGATGTAAATCCAGTTATCCGGGAAAAGATTGTCAATATTGACAATTAAGGCGACGATGAGAAAGGCTCGGTAAGAAAGCGATCGCGCTGCTTCTAAAACTGGCTCTGGGGGCAGAGGATCGAGGCGGTGAACTAAGGCCGTAATCGGCATACTGCTAATATACTGCTCGGCCGCAATTTCTTCGGTATTGCCGTTGTGTTCTACGGTAATGTGGGTGACGTTGTAACCGTCTCGATGAATGCGCGTTACATTCGCTTCTTTCCAAACTTCGCTGCCTTGTTCGTTAATGAGCTGTTCAAAGCGTTCCCACATCATCCCCGGCCCTAAAATGGGGTACTGGAAGGATTTGATTAGGCTGGCGGTCTTTTTACTTTTGTTACTAAATAAAGCACTTAAAACGGCTCTTTTGAGAGAAACACCACGAATGCGCTGAATTGCCCATTCTGCTTGAATTTTATCACAGGGAATTCCCCAGACTTTTTCTGTATAAGTTTTGAAAAATGTGAGATAAAGACGACGACCAAAGCAATGAGTCACCCAATCTTCAAAAGTTTCTATTTCAGGACGGCGAATGGCAGCTTTGGCTTTGGCTTTGAGATAACTCATCAAAATCATAAAGCTCGTGAAAATCCCTAAGTTACTCAGGGTGTTTAACAACGACAGGGGATAGTCGAAAAATTTACTTCTATAATAAATTCGAGACAAGCGGGGGACTTCAATAAACTCGTCTCCTAAGACTTCTTGCCACAATTCGTTAACTTCGCCAACTTTAGTAAAAAATCGATGACCGCCAATGTCGAAGCGATAACCTTTGTAGATTTCTGTCCGTGCAATACCGCCTACTTTATCGCCTTTTTCTAGTACAAGGGTTTGCTTGCCTTTTTTGGTTAATTCGTAAGCTGCCGTCAGACCTGCTGGACCGCCGCCGATAATTATAACTGAATATTTTTTCACAGTATATTCTCCACCGTTATCTTGTTTGAAAACGAATTTTGTCTTTCAGTATAAACACAAGGTTTGGAGCGATCGCACTATGGCTGATTGTCTCGTATATTCTTGCCTATACCAGTGATGTCGGTCACTACAAGGAAAATAGCTACCAGATGAGAGCTACAACGATCTTACTGTATTATCTAGGAGAAAAAAATCAAGAAACTTAGTCAATATACCTAGTTTTATCAAAACTTTAACAAACTTGCAGTTTTTATAGATTCTTGATTAACTTCGGCGTTACCCTGTTGAGAGGATACAAAGCTCTTACAGTTATGAATCAACATTTAGCACAACATCAGTTTTTTCTAGGAGATCAAGCGACTATTGCGGATATTAGTTTGTATGCTTACACTCATGTGGCAGATGAGGGGGGTTTTAATTTATCCGAGTATAGTCATATTCAACGCTGGTTTGAAGATTTTGAGCGCATTCCGGGTTATGTCAAAATGTCTAGGGAAAATGCTTGATTGACTCGGAGTTCAAGTTTAAAAGTTACTTAGCTAAAATAAAAAAAGCAATACACTCCTTCCAAGAAGAAGATTGTCGAAAATGCCAAAACTGTCTTTTCCTGTCACTTTCTTATTTTTACTAGGACTGACTTTTCCCAGTATTGCTAATGCTCCAGAAGTTTCTACAACTGAACAAGAAAGCGGAGTACAGCGACTAGAAGGAAAAGGCTACTGGACAAATTTTGAAATTCCACTTCAGTATACCGACCCAGTTGTCGTTTTGCTCGATCGCGGTGCATTATGGGCTAAACGACAGGCTAATTATTCTACTCCTTCAGAAAGCCAAATTTTCGGAACAATTAATTCCGATCTTACCAACTCACCTTTTACTTTTAGTCTCGATTTACCGAAAAATCCCCAGGGAGAATTTCACGACGTTGATAATAACAGGACTGTCGATCCAGGAGTACAAATTTGGGGAGTCTTGTTAGCTAATAATCCAATTATTACAGCCAACGAACCCAATTTAACCCCTGTAGAACAATTAACCCATCTTTCACTACAAGTAAGTTCTGTAATCAGCCAATCTCCCACAACAGTAACTAGCATTGCCGAACCGAAAAGTGGCACATTAATTGTATATAGTGAAACAGAAAATCAAGGTTTTCCGCAAGGATTTGGCCCCGATGGCTTGTTATTTACTAAAGACGATCCAATCGCGACTTTAGAGCCGGGTTACACAGTTGTACATTTAAATGCAGAAGGCTTTATTTTTGAGCGATCGCCTGTGGTTGAGATTACGCTGCAAGAACGCCCAGAAGATTCAGAAGTTGACTTATCTCAACTCAGTTATACCGAAGCATTTAACCGCCTTATTGACTTACTCAAAAGCCGTTATGCCTACACCCAATTGCGGAGTATTGATTGGGAAATGTGGCGCAAAGAATATATCCTTCAAGTCAGCGCAGCCCAGAGAAATCGCAGTCCTGAAACTTACTTTAGCGTCCTCAATACATTAACTCGAAGAATGCAGGATGCTCACGTTCAAGTATATCCTAGTATGCCACTAATTGATGTCAATTTCGACAGCGCGATCGCCTCTTTAGGAATCGATCCAATTGAACTGAGTAACAAGCGTATTGTAGCCCAACAAATTTTACCGGAAAGTCCCGCAGCCCAAGCAGGAATTTTACCTTTTGCAGAAATTATTGCTATTAATGAAATTCCCATACAAAACCGGATTGAGCAGTTAGTTTCCGAATCAGCATTAGCAACTCCTGTTACCCGTCGCTTAGAAGCCGTATCGCGATCGCTCTTTTTCCCTCCCGATACCGCTATAACTCTGCGCTATCGCAACCCCAACCAAACAGTTCAAACGGTTACTCTCACCTCCGAAATGTTAGCTTATCCAACGCCTTACCAGTTTTTAGGCTTACCTTACCAAACCGTAACTTCTCCTAGCAATCGAACTTATGGTTATGGAAAATGGACGAGTTTTATGGGCGATCGCGCAATGTTGACTGAATTAACAGAATTTATCCAAATGTTAAATCAGCGTCGCATTCCGGGTTTAATTCTCGATCTTCGCCACAATGGAGGGGGAAGTGTCGCAACTTTAGCTCAATTGATAACTTATTTTTGGCATGAAGAAAATCCTCTTTATCTTAATCAAACAATGAGCCAGCGTTTTAATCTTGATACTCAAGAAGTTGTTACCTTCTCTAGCTTTGAAATTCCCCAAACTTTGCCCCTTTATGCACCCGAACCCAATGCTTATTATGGCGGTGAAATTGTTATTTTAGTAAGTTCAGAATGTGCGAGTGCTTGTGAATTTTTTAGCGATTGGATGCAACGGTATAAAAGAGCTACAATTATCGGTTCTCATAGTACCCAAGGTGCAGGAGGTTCGGTGACAATTGTTCCTTTACCTGAAAATATTACCTTCACCTACACTTATACCCAAGAACTTGACTTAGACCAAAATCCTTACCTTGAAGCTAGAGGAGTACAACCGGATATTTTAGTTCCCATTACCGAAGATTTTATCAAAACTCAAATGGCTACAAAAGACCCCGTTTTAGAAGCTGCTTTAAACTATTTAGATAACAAACTTAACCCAACACCCTAAAAATTTAAGTCTGTAAATTTCGGAAAACGCCGCGATCGCAATTGTATTTAATAAACTGTAAGTCCGTTGCCAGCTTAAGGTAATGAATCAATCGATACTCAACCAACGCTATCAGCTTGATAAGCAGATTAGCCACAAAGGTGCAAGACACACATTTTTAGCCACAGATTTGACCACACAACAGCCTGTTATTGTTAAAATTCTGTTGTTTGGAACTGATTTTCAATGGCAAGAATACAAACTGTTTGAACGGGGTTCGCAAACCTTACAACATTTGGATCACCCGCATATTCCTCGCTACCTCGATTACTTTGATGTCACCCTGAATGAAGTTCAAGGATTTGCTCAAGTTCAACGCTACATTGAAGCCCCCTCCATTCAAGAACATCTCGACCGAGGACGCAGTTTTAGCGAAGCTGAAATTTGCCAAATTGCCCGTCAACTTTTGGATATTTTAGTTTATCTACAACAACTACATCCGCCCATTTTACATCGCGATATTAAGCCTAGTAATATATTATTGGGAGAAAGAAGCGGCCACTCTGCCGGACAAGTTTATCTCGTCGATTTTGACTCGGTTAAAAGTCATAGTACCACCCCTGCGGGTCAAACCATGACGATTGTTGGAACTTATGGCTATATGGCCCCCGAACAGTTTGGAGGAAAAGCTTATCCCGCTTCAGATTTATACGGTTTAGCAGCAACTTTAGTCGCGATCGCGTCAGGAAAAGCCCCGTCCGATTTACCGCAAAAAGAGTTTCGCATTAATTTTGAAAGGGAAGTAAATTTAAGTCCTCATCTGGTAAGTTGGCTAACCTGGTTACTCGAACCCAGCCTCGATTCACGAGCAAAATCCGCGTCCGAAGCCCTCACTGCGCTCGACAATAACGATCGCCTTCCTTTTGCTTTTAAAGCTTCAAAAGTAGAGGTTAAACCCGCAGGAAGCCGTATCAAAATAAAACAAAAAGCGGACTTGTTTAAAGTTGTCTTACCCACTCAGCAGATTGCTGCTTGGGAAAAGTCTCAACACAAATTAGTCTTGATCTTTTTTGCTTTCTTTTTTTTAGGCCCTTTCTTGATCTTATTGTTATTATTTTATGTAGTTCGCAAATTTCTGACTTCAACTCATTTAGTTATTAAACCCAATCAAATAGTTTTTTGTAGAAAGTTACTATTCATTTCTCAAAATTCTGAAAAATTCCCAAGAGATGCGATCGATAAAATTAAGGTTTCTGAAAAAAGAGTATTGATGTATACTTATCAAACAGTTGGTCGCAATGAAAAAATTATTCGGAAACAGCTAACTTTACCGACTGGAAGCGAGATTGAAGCGGATTGGTTAGCACAGGAGTTGAGTTATTTTCTGAAAATCCCAATTGATAACTAAAAACGGCTAAACTAAGAATCATTCTCTATCATGTCTTCTCAAACTCTCAGTCTTAATGAAACGCTCCTCAATTACATTCAAGCTGTTTCAGTACAAGAACCCGAAATACTCAAACAGCTAAGAGTGGAAACTGCCAAACAGCCCCTGAGTCAAATGCAAATTGCCCCAGAACAAGGGCAATTTATGGCATTATTAATCCAACTTTTGGGAGCGAGGAAAACTTTAGAAATTGGCGTGTTTACGGGTTATAGTACCCTCGTTACTGCTTTAGCTTTGCCCCAGGATGGTCGGATTATTGCTTGCGATGTTAGTAAAGAATATACCGATATCGCGCAGCAATTTTGGCAGCAAGCCGGAGTCGCAGAAAAAATCGATTTGCGGATTGCTCCTGCACTCGAAACCCTCGATAAACTTATTGCTGAAAATCAGAGTAATACCTTCGATTTCGCCTTTATTGATGCTGACAAAAGTAACTACAGCAACTATTACGAAAAATCTCTACAATTAGTCCGTCCGGGGGGCTTAATTGCCGTAGATAATGTACTTTGGTCGGGACGAGTTGCTGATCCAGAAGTACAAGACAATCGTACCCAAAAGATTCGAGAATTTAACCAAAATTTAGCTCAAGATAACCGCGTCCAAATTAGCCTTGTTCCTATTGCTGACGGACTAACTTTAGCCTTGAAAAAATAGCGATTATAACCGACTGAGTTGCCACGCTAACTTGGCTGCCCCAACCATGCCAGCAGAATTGCCCAATTTAGCTTGCAGCAATTGTAAACCGTCACGAGAACTTTGTAAAACCCGTCGCTCGATTTCGGCTTGTAACGCGGGAAAAAAGAACTCTGCACTGGCACTAATACCGCCCCCGATCGCGATCGCCTCTGGCGTGAGAACATAAATCAAACTGGCAATTCCCGCAGCCAGAGTGCGTCCGTAATCCTGCCAAAACGTCAACGCTTCTGAGTCCCCCGAAGCCGCAAGTTCTCCCAAAATTCCGGGGTCTTTTCCCGTTGCGCGTACAATTCCCCGAATCGAGCAATATTGCTCCAGAGAACCATTATTGCCGCTATTACAGGGAGGCCCGTCGGGATTGAGAGTAATCAGCCCTAACTCTCCGGCTGCTCCTTGATGTCCCACAAAAAGCTGCTCGTTGAGAATAATTGCACCGCCCACCCCCGTCCCCAAAGTGAGTAAAATAAAGTTGCGATAACCTCGACCTGCACCCAACCAAGCCTCTCCCAAACCCGCACAATTCGCATCATTGGCTAACAAAGTAGGAATTCCGGTTTTGGCTTCGATTTGGGCCGCGAGGGGAACATCTTGCCATCCCGCTAAATTAATCGCAACTTTAGCAATGCGTCCGGTTGCGTCCGTAGGGCCGGGAGTTCCAATGCCAATCGCGACAATTTGGTTATCTTGATTGAGAGACGCGATCGCCTCTACCATAGCATCAACAACTGCTTTTGGGGTAGCGGGTTGAGGAGTAGGGACACTTAAAGATTGCCAACAATTGCCAACTCGATCGAAGCATCCCAGTTTAATAGCTGTTCCTCCTAAATCGATACCCATTACATTTACCATTGTTTTGCGATCAACTATTATTTATTGTCTGTTTGAGTTAGTTACAATTTTCTAATTTACATCAAGTTATGACAGAAATAGAACTGATTATTGATTTGCATCTCGATAACGAAAGACAAGGGCCTGGTAGTCCCCAGGAAACCAAAAGAGCGTTAGATTTAATCAGAATCGATCGATCTAAGCTTGAGAAAATTGCCGATATTGGCTGTGGTACGGGAGGACAAACCCTAACTCTTGCACAAAATACCCAAGCTGAAATTATAGCAATTGATTTATTTTCAGAGTTCTTAACAAAATTAGAAAACAGAGTTCAAAAGTTAGGACTTACCCATCGCATTAAAACGCAAACAGCGTCGATGGAAAACTTACCCTTTCAACCAGAAGAATTTGATATCATTTGGTCAGAAGGAGCAATTTATAATATAGGTTTTGAATCGGGAATCAAAAACTGGCGCAAATTTCTAAAGCCAGGAGGATATTTAGCCGTTTCTGAAATTTCTTGGCTTACAAATTCTAGACCCAAAACGATCGAAGATTACTGGCTGAGTCAGTATCCTCAAATTGATACTGTGTCTCATAAAATCAAAGTTTTAGAAAGCCAAGGTTACGTCCCCAAAGCTCATTTTATTTTACCGCCTTCTTGCTGGCTTGAAAATTATTACATCCCTTTGCAACAAAGGTTTGAAGCTTTTTTAGTAAAACACCAAAATTCTGAACTAGCTCAAAATATTGTTGAAAATGAAAAGAACGAAATTGAAATTTACCAGCAATTTCAAGATTATTATAGCTATGGCTTTTATATTGCCCAAAAACAGTAATAAGCCATCAAAATGTCCTAACTTTCAGACTTACCGCCATATAATCAACCACCAATTTGGGACATAGAACGCTGATAAACCCCATTTTCTGTCCCCGAATCGCGCATTTTGTAGTTAATTTCTGGTTTAAGCACGAGTAAATCTCGAACTTGTTGGCGTAGTTCCTGAAGGGATTTACCTGTCCGCAAAGCCGTTTTTAAGTCGATTTGATGAGTTTCGTTGAGCAAACAAGGACGCAACCAACCATCCGCAGACAAACGCATCCGGTTACAGCGATCGCAAAAACACTCTGACATCTGAGAAATAAAGCCGATTGTTCCATTTGCCCCCGGAATCTGAAACACATCTGCCGGGCCATTTCCGGTTACCTTACCACTTTCTAAGCCCCAGCGATCGCGAATCTGTTGCCGCAACTCCTCCGACGGAATCCAAGCCCTATCCTCAAACAAAGAAGCGTTACCAATGGGCATAAACTCAATAAAACGAACGTGCCAATTCCGATTGAGAGTTAAAGCAGCTAATTGCAACACCTCACCCTCATTAATTCCTGGAATCACAACTACATTCAATTTTAAGGGGGTAAACCCCACTTCATAAGCTTTCTGTATGCCCTGCCAGGTTTGCTGCCAGCGACTTTTGCCCCCGTTGCCGATAATTTTATCAAAAGTGTCGGGATCGAGGGAGTCTAGGCTAATATTAAGCCGTCGCAACCCGGCATCATATAACCCTTGGGCTTTATCTTCGAGAAGATAAGCATTCGTTGTCATCGCAATATCTTGAGTTTCGGGAAACTGGGCAATATCCCGCACAATTTCCACCACATCAGGACGCAGCAAAGGTTCTCCCCCAGTCAGCCGAAATTTACAAAAGCCGAGGGGAATAAAGACTTCTTGCAGCAAAACCCGAATTTCGTCGCGACTCAACCATTCCTGCCGTAAAATATAGTCTAATTCTGCTCCTTCTGGCATACAATATTGACAGCGAAAGTTGCAGCGATCGATGATACTGATTCGCAAATAATCTACTGAATTCATAAATAGCAGTTGCTTCCAGCTTTATCCTTACTTTATACAGTATCCAAATTCTGCGCGATCGCCCCTCGCTCTCAAATCCATCTCCTCTCCAAGTAATTTCGATACGATTCTAACAACCCAATTCCTCTCCCGTCGCAGGAATCGAATAAAAAATCGGCATTATTTCTGCTTCTTTAGTTTGGGCTTCTTCAATTTGTTGTAACAAGTTTTGAGCTTGCTGGTCATCTTGATTAGCGCGATCGCGTAAATAGGTTTTAATGTCTTCTATAAGTTCTGTTGGTAGATTCATTTTTTGTTATTAGTTGTTGGTTGTTTGTTGTTGGGTTTCACTTCTACCCAACCTACTACTGATTGATGTCACGCCCTAATCATCAGAAATTTAAATATTTTTGGGTTCTTCTGTCGTAAGCAATAATAGATTTTTAGCACTATCCAAAAAACTGATTACTGATTACTGATTACTGATTACTGAAATCACCCACAAACTTTTTTCCACAAAGGATGGCTTTTACCGAGGGCGCGAATGCGTTGTAATTCTCTAGCAAGTTGTCGTCGTTGCGAAGTAGAAAAACCGAATAAAATATGGCGACTTTGAGACAGCAATGTAGTAATTGTAGTGAATAAACAAAAGCCCAAACAAAACGAAGGAATGGGGTCAAAAACAAGACTGTAATGTACCAGCGCTAAAGTAAAATAATCCAGACCCAAGCTAATTTCTTGGCGTAAGCCCCACAAACCGTAAATGCCCAGAGTAAACCAACAAATAGTAAGAATTCGCCAGCGACGCTGTAATGATAGCTCATAAAGTCGCTGAAGTTGTTTTTCAAAAGCGGCATCATCATCCAGTAAAGGAAATTGAGAATCGGAGGTCATTTCAGTTATCAGTTATCAGTTATCAGTCATCAATAACCACAGCAGACGATAGCTGGAAGGGAAGGCTTATTACCTGTAATTGGTGGGTCATGATTTCTGGATGAATCTCATAGCTAAAATACCCAAATACACTTATCCTTCATCAGTTGGGGTGGGTTCTGCAAGATTGTCAGAAAGCCCTTCTGTAGCCATAGCAGGCTTCAAAGTTTCAGTACGACTTCTCCACGCAGCCAACAAGGTACTGGCTATAAAAATACTCGAATACGCCCCCAAAATAAAGCCCACAATTAACGCTAGGGCAAAATACTTGAGGGTGTCTCCCCCAAACAGAAAAATAGCAACGAGGGGCAATAAAGTAGTCAGACTGGTATTAATCGAGCGTCCTAGGGTTTGATCCACCGCATCGTTGACAATTTGGTTAATCGATTCTCCGGTTTCAATACTGGCAGTTTCGCGGATGCGATCGTAAATCACCACCGTATCGTTTACCGAGAAGCCGATAATCGTCAAGAGAGCCACTAAAAACAAGCTATCTGCCTCAAAACCCAAAGTTAAGCCCAAAACAGCGAAAACTCCGGCAGTAATAAAAGCATCGTGAAACAAAGCCAAGATGGCGAAAATCGCATAATCCAGTTTAAAGCGGACGCTGAGATAAACAATAATGCCGAAAAACGAGACAATCAGCGCCAGTAAACCCGCCACAAACAACTCTTGACCAATCGTTGGCCCTACAGTATCAATTTGTAAGGTACTCAGATCGATTGAACCAAATTCCGACGCGATCGCCTCTTGCAATTCTACCCGTTGATTCGGCTTGAGTTCCTTCGTTCGCAGGGCGATCGTATAATCATCAATAACCTGAACGCTGCCATTTTCCAGCCCTAGCCCTTCGAGAATCGGCATCACATCACTAGCGCGAATCGGTTCGGAACATTGACCCGACACCGAGCAATCAATCGACACCTGAAGCCGCGTTCCTCCCACAAAATCCAGCCCCGGACGCACGGGAGAGTTAAACTGCGAGAAAGACACCAGCATTGCAATCATACTGGCAATAAACGCGATCGCCGAGACAGTCCACCAAGTCTTGCGGCGCTCAATCACATGAAGCTTAATCATTTCCCCTCCTCTTAAGACTTCGCGCTTTGTGGAATATTCGGGCAGAACAACTCCGGTTTTTGGCGTACTCCCGGCACACCCAACACCGTTAACAGTAGCAAAGAGCGACTACAAGTCAAAGCCGTAAACATACTCACCGCTACCCCAATCGCCAAAGTTAACGCAAAACCTCTTACCAGCCCCGAACCCAGCCAATACAAAGCCCCGCAAGCAATCAGGGTCGTCACATTGCTATCCAGAATGCTCGAAAATGCCCGATAAAAGCCCGATTCCACCGCACGATACAAAGTTTTACCCGCGCGCAACTCCTCCCGCGTCCGCTCAAAAATCAGCACATTGGCATCCACCGCCATACCGATACTCAGGATAAACCCGGCAATTCCCGGTAGAGTCAAAGTCACGCCAATCAAAGCATAAGCCGCTAAAGTGAGCAACGTATAAATCGCCAGAGCAATATCCGCCAGCAAGCCCGGTAAACGGTAATAAACGCCCATAAACACAAAAACCAGCGCTAACCCCGCTATCCCGGCGATAATACTGCGGTTGATGCTATCGCGGCCTAGGGTTGCCCCTACCGTGCGATTTTCCACCACTGCCACCGGGAAAGGCAAAGCCCCACCGCGCAACTGGACAGCTAAATCGCCAGCACTTTCACTCGTGAAATTACCGCTAATACTGGCACGTCCTCCGGCAATCCCGGTTGCAGCATATTCAGCATTAACCACGGGATAGCTAATCAAGACATCATCAAGGAAAATCCCAATCGAACGACCCGTTCCCGCTAAAGCCTTGGTTAAATCGGCAAATTGACGGCCTCCCTCATCATCAAAAGCCACCGTCACTTCCCAACCATTGCCTCCTTGAGAAGGTTGATAATTAGCCCCCGTGAGGTTTTTGCCGCCCACTTCAGGAGAAGCAAAAAGTTCTCCAATGGCGCTATTAACTTGGTCAATTTCTGTTTGAACCTCTGCGATCGCCTCTGGTTCAGAATCCTCAGCTTGTCGCAGTTCCTCAAGACGCAACCGAGCCAATTCTCGTTCTTCTAAGCGTACCCGAAACTCGCCTTCCGTGCCTTGCTTTTGCTGGCGAAATTCCAGTTTCGCTGTTCCCCCCAATACCCGTTCGGCTTGTTGGGGATCGCTGACTCCAGGCAACTGCACCAAAATCTTATCCGTCCCCGCCGTTTGGATTGTCGGTTCGGCAACGCCCAAACCATCAACGCGATTGATCAAAACCCGCTTGGTATCGCTGAGGTTTTCGGGACTAATACTACCCATTTCTGCGGTCGGTTGTACCTGAATGGTGAGTTGTGTCCCGCCGCGTAAATCCAGACCCAAAGGAATGCGAATCTGGAACAACACGACCACAGCCAACACTACCAAAACCAAAATTAAAGCAATAATTGAACGCTGTTTTTGCATTACTCGTTATTAATAATCAATTCCTGACGCGCATTGCTCAAAACCAAAGATGGCGATCGCGGCATAACATTATTGTTCCATCTTGCCATCGATACCGCCATCTTTGCTGAGGTCAAATCGCCCTTAGACTTGTCCTTCTACCAATTTTTGTACCGCTTCGGCAATCTGGGGCGGTTGAATAATCGTCAGACGCTCCAACATCCCATTGTACGGCGTGGGAATATCTTGAGAAGACAAACGCACTACCGGGGCATCTAGTTCGTCAAAAAAGCGATCGTTAATCGAAGCCACCAATTCTGCCCCAATTCCCCCAGTTTTCATACATTCTTCCACAATCAAAACCCGGTGAGTCTTGCGAATTGAAGCCCCAATCGTTTCAAAATCCAAGGGCTTAAGGGAAATCAGATCGATAACTTCCGGGTCATAGCCTTGTTTTTCAATAGTTTTCAAAGCTTGCACCACATGATGGCGCATCCGCGAATAAGTCAAAATCGTAACATCTTTCCCCGATCGCACCACCTCAGCGCGATCGAGCGGCACAATATAGTCATGGTCGGGTAAATCTTCTTTGAGGTTGTACAACAAAACGTGCTCAAAGAACAACACCGGATTTTCATCGCGAATCGCCGCTTTCAACAAACCCTTAGCGTTGTAAGGAGTCGAACAAGCCACAATTTTTAAGCCCGGTACAGCTTGGAAATAAGCCTCCAAACGTTGGGAATGTTCTGCCCCCAATTGCCGTCCTACACCACCCGGCCCGCGAATCACCATCGGAATCGTAAAATTACCGCCAGAGGTGTAACGTAACATCCCAGCATTATTAGCAATTTGGTTGAATGCCAAGAGTAAAAAGCCCATGTTCATACCTTCAACAATAGGCCGCAATCCCGTCATGGCTGCCCCAACTGCAAGTCCCGTAAAGCTATTTTCTGCGATGGGAGTATCCAGTAAGCGCAAATCGCCATATTTTTTATAAAGGTCTTTGGTGACTTTGTACGAACCGCCGTAATGACCTACATCTTCGCCTAAGACAAAAACACGATTGTCTCTTGCCATTTCTTCATCCGTGGCTTGGCGTAAAGCGTTGAAGAAAAGAGTTTCTGCCATCTATAAGGTTTCCTAGTACCAGTAAGGGGAGGGTTCTGACATCCTACCATGTTGGTTGTTGGTTGTTTGGTATTGGTTGTTGGTTGTTGGTTGTTGGTTATTGGTTGTTGGTTGTTGGTTACTCGTCACAATTCCAATTTCTTCCCGATTGCCGATTGCCGATTGCCGACTGCCCAAAAACCAATCCCTACTGCCCCTTAATCACTGGTCACTGATATTCACTCTGCTACCGAAGACCCAGAAGCACATTCAGCCTCACCATCGGTTAGTGTCGGAATATCGGGCGGACTTTGGGCGGGTTCGTCAGTGACACAGAGAATACTTTGGGGGTTGGCTTCTTCGCCACTTTCCTGGATAAAAACTAATATGCCAACACTGCTGATATCAGGCTTTTTGGCTGTTGCTGTGAGGTAAACGCGATCGCCCTCAACAGCATTCACTTCATAATTAAAGTTCTCAGTTTCGGGGTTAATCCCTAAATTGAGATCGTCAATAGTAGCCGCAAATTCTTCAGATTCAAGATAATAAGCTTGTTGAGCGCGAGATAACGCCTTGAGATTGGTTTTTCCTTCGGCGGCGGCAGCTTTACTCAAATCAGGAGCATCTGCCAGTTCAAAGGAACTCAAAAAAGCATTAGCTTCAGGAGTATCGATTTCTTGTTCGGGGTCTTTACTACCAACCAAAACTTGATAAATGCGGCGATTTTCTGTATCGAATAATACCAAAACCTTGAGAATATTCTCGTCAGCACGGAGGGTGAGTTCTTTTCCCGGTACGCCGTTGCGAGTAATATCTTCTTGACTTTCCACTGTACCACCGCCCTCAGTTAGGGTTTTGAGAAACTCCTCAATCAAAGCATCTGCGTCTTTTTCTTCTGGGGGATAAGGAACAGCAATCACGCCGTAGGTGAATGGGTCTCCTTCATAACCGACAAAAATTTGGTCGCTTTGGGGTTCGCCGGGAAATTTGACGCTATAGCTTTCATCATCTGGAGTGTAGGATACCCAATCTTTAGTAATTGCTTCTACTTGAGCGGCATTCTTACCATTGTTGCCGTTGCAACTGCCTAAAACTAAAGAAGCCGTACAAAGCGCGATCGCTGCTCGTATTCGCCAAGATTTCACAAGTAATCAGTTCCTCAATGGATATTAGTTCAATTTAGGCTTGTAGTGCCAGCAGAGAGGTTTCTACTTTACTTCCCGCCTTGATAATTTTAGTGTATGGTTGGAGCGATCGCCCGGATTAGAGAATTTCAACGCTGCCATCACTGCGTAAATAAATGCCATTATTGCCGGAAATTGCGCCCCCCGGTCGAATTTCAACCCGCATTACCCCAGGACTCGGTTGCAAGACATTAGCCTTCAAGGTTTCGCCTTCAGGATGCCAAAACAGTAAAGAAAAGTTGGGGGTTAGGGTCGTTCCTTGGAGAATCCTGGGCGCTTCACCCACAAAAATAGTGTCTGGATACATCATGCCAACCTGCTGAATATACACGGGAGTGGCTGCTAAATTCACCACTTCAATTGTGACCCAAGACCCCGGTACAAATTGAACGCGAGGCGGCCCGCAACTACTGGCTGCGACACAAGTTCCCGCGATCGCCCCCCCAGGAAAGAAGCTTAAGGACGCGATCGCCAATCCCACAATTTGAATTTGCCGTTTGAACATAATGTCTTAAAAATCAATGAATTTACATTAACCTTTTCATGGCAAACTATCGGGTAAAACTTGGGGAAATTTCCGCTTTTTAAGCAGATAAGTTGTCATCAAACCCTTACCTTTTACCTCAATATTGCCTCGTTTCTCAAAATAAAAGCGGTCTTTGAGCAATAGATACGTCGCTTCTGTGACCTGTATTTCGCCGGAAATACCTTGAGATTCCATGCGCGAAGCAATGTTAACAGTATCTCCCCAAAGGTCGTAAATAAACTTTTTAATGCCAATCACACCAGCAACCACAGCGCCGCTATGAATGCCAATGCGGAGGCTAAAACTTTCTCCAGTTTCGCGGTCAAACTGACGAATGCGAGCTTGCATATCTAAAGCCATTTCGGCGATCGCGACTGCATGATTGGGGTTGGGTGTGGGTAAGCCTCCGACTACCATATAAGCATCGCCAATAGTTTTAATTTTTTCCAAGCCGTGGCGATCGCACAACTGATCGAACTCAGAAAAAATTACATTGAGAATTTCGACTAATTCCGTCGGAGAAACTCGGTTAGAAAGCTCTGTAAATCGCACTAAATCGGCGAATAAAACGCTCACCTTCTCATAACTCTCCGCAATGGTCGTTTCTTCAGTTTTGAGGCGTAAAGCAATAGGTTCTGGCAAAATATTAAGCAAGAGTTTTTCCGATCGCGCTTGCTCGTATTTCAGTTCGCGAATACTCTGACGCAACGCCGTATCAGCATCTTGCAGTTGAGTAACTTTTTCTTCCAAACCCCGATATAACAGTTTGAGGTGCTGTGTCATGCGATTAAAAGCCGTGGCTAAAATGCCCACTTCATCTTGAGTAAGAACCGGGGCTTGTTGCTGAAAATCCCCAGCAGCCACTTGTAAAGCTGTACGGGTAATCGCTAAAATAGGTCGGGCAATTTGACGGGCTAAGGGATATACCCCAACTGTCAAAATTCCGGCAGCCACTAAACCAACCATAAAAATTCCGAACGCCATTTGACGAGCGGGTTCAAAAGCTTCCGCTTGATCGATTTCGACAATGACGGCGATTTGCAGGCGATCGATCCAGCCATGATAGCCAATGGCCGAAACCCCCTCATAATTAGGATATAACCCTCCTCCCGCTCCTCCTTGAATCGCCTCATCAATACCTGGCGATCGCACATTCTCTCGAACCAGCAATTGACCGGAGGAAGTTATCGCATAGTAATTATAACGAGGATCGACGGCATAAACCTTACCGCTTTTGCCCAAACCCGTACTCTCAGAGACAATTTGTAAAATTGGTGTGAGGCGAATATGAGCCGCCAAAACGGCAATATTTTCGGCCTCGGCGTTTTGTAATGGGGTCGAGATAATAATGGTAGGTTGTTGCTCGGCAGATAATAAAGACAGGGGTTGAATCGCCGTATCCTCTAGCCCTTGGCGAAAATATGGACTTTGTTGACGAAACTCTCCTTCATTTTTTTGTTGCGTTGAAAGTAAAATCTCCCCTGTTTGAGCATCAAGGATTGTCACTTCCTCAATTTCAGCATGACCCACCAAAAACGAGCCTAAAGATTGTTGTGCTAAATCGTAAGCAATCTGAAACTCGCGATCGCTGGGGGCTTGAGTCGCTAAAATTTCGGCTTGTTCTTGTAACTCTGAAAGTCGCGCGATCGCGATGGTTGCCTCTTCTTGATTATCCAGCAACAAATTCAAAGCATCTTCTTTCAAAGTTGCCGTGACGCGCAAACGGTCAAATACCAAGCGCTTAATCGCAACCCGCGCTCCTAAATAAGTCAATACCCCCACACTCGATACTGTAATTAGCGACAGTAACGAAAAATAACCAACTAGCCTGACAACCAGACTGCGACTCCAAAATGTCATTGTTGCGCTAACGAATGGTTGGCACGCGATCGCTCAAAATATCCTCAAACCCCTAAAGAGTCTATTGATTTTACAATTATCATTATATTCGTCGCGTTTGTAACAATTCCGGTTTAACTGAATCGATACCGCACCCTGCTGACAACAATTAAAAAACGATCTCAACCCTTACGATTGCTCGTTGACCTGCTTTTGCAACCAAGATTCAATCGCTTTGCCATCTTTACGACGCAACTCAATCTCGACAATCTTGACCAAATCCGACCCCGGAGGAGCAGGCTTTTCATGGAAAATAATATCGTACTCATCGGGGTTTTGTTGGCGATCGCGCAGCCAATCTTGCACCTTCGGGATACAAAAAAATGATTGACCTTGGGCAAACATCCGGCTAATCTCCATCTGGAGAACGTGAGGATTTAGACGACTCATAAAACTTTTCTGCTTAAAAGCGAGACTACTCCACTCATTATCGACAAACTCAAGACGCTTCGTTTGAGACAGCTTCTTGCTGGGCTTGATAGCGTTCTTCAGCATTAGCCATCACCGCCTCAAACCGTTCTACCAACTCCCCTGGATACTCCTCTAGCACTTTCGTAGAAAGAGAAATGCGGTTTTTATATTCATCCACATCTGTAATAACCACCTTAATTTCTTGATGAACTTTAAACAGTTGCGTTAAAGACTCAATCTGAGTACCACTCACCTGACTAATGTGGAGTAAACCCGCCACACCTCCAATATCCACAAATGCGCCATAAGGCTTCAGACTAGCCACTTTACCCGTTACTACCGTTTTAGCCACAATCTGCTTCATGGCGGTGGCTCGCATGGCATTCCGTTGAGACAATACCAATTTCTTCGTTTCTGGATTCACCTCTAAACAAGTAACCGTGAGCTTTTGACCGAGTAACCCCTCCAGGTTATCGCGTTCGAGAAGATGCGATCGCGGCACAAATGCCCGCAGTCCCATCACTTCCCCCGTAACGCCCCCTTGGTTTTTCCCCGTTACTGTCATGAGCAAGGATTTACCGCTTTCTTGTATCTCTTGGAGTTCCTCCCAAGCTTGCTGAAGTTGCAGTTGACGCAGAGACAAAATTACCTGACCATTATCATCTTGACCGCGCAGAATATAAAACTCTCGTTCTTCGTCCTGGGGCAAAATTCCCGGTAAATCTACTTCTGTAACCTGTTCTAGAGCCATTTCCGACAACGGGATAAACCCCGATGATTTGCCACCAATGTCAACATATACGCCATCAGTGCCATATTCAAACGCCTTACCCCGTACAATTGTGCCGCGATTGAAATCATAGCTTTGCCCTTCTAATGCTTGAGCAAAGTCTTCCATGGAAAAGGAAATATCGTGGTTTTGAGAAGGGTTGGATTCAGAAGCAGAAGAAGTCATAAATTTAGAGATCAATCAAAAGTGAAGCGAGCCGCGATCGAACCCGCAAATAACTATAGTCTGGCAATTTTAGCAGACTTATCTTCAGCGTAACGAGCAAATGGCTGAAGCGCCTAGTTTGTAGAGATTATTTAATACTTGGGAAAGCTATAATATCTCGAACAACTCCAGAACTTTTTGCCAGGCATCTTGAGCGGCTGCGGCGTTGTAGCTGCTGCGGCGATCGCAGAAAAAGCCGTGGTCTGCACCTGGGTAGCGAAAAATCTGATGCGGAATGTTGTATTTTCGTAAGGCGGTTTCGATTTGGTTAACCTGTTCTGTGGGAATGCTGGCATCTTCGAGGCCAAAGAAGCCATATATTGTGCCTGTGAGGTCTTGGGTGCGGGAAAGGGTGGGTTCGCCTCCTCCTGGGGTCATGGTAGCGATGCCTGCGCCGTAAAAGGACGCTGTGGCTGTAATATCATCTAGGGTAGCGGCGAGGTAGGCGACATGGCCGCCAAAGCAAAAGCCAATACAGCCATAATTGCTGTTTCGGGCTGCGGGTAAGTTTTTGAGGTAGTCGATTGCGCCTTGTATATCGCTGAGAAGTTCGTCGGCTTGGGTTTGGGCTTTGTATTCTTTGCCGATTTTGAGGTCTTCTGGGGTGTAGCCTACTTCAAAGCCGGGGGCTTGGCGTTGGTAAATGGCGGGGGCGATCGCGATATAGCCTTCTCTGGCAATTCTACGGGTGACATCGCGAATATGCTCGTTGACCCCAAAAATCTCTTGAACGACTACAACACCGGGATATTGACCTGCTGAAGCAGGCATGGCTAAGTAGGCATCAACAGTAATATCTTGACTGGCAATTTTGACGTTTTCGGTTTTTATATCCATATTGGTTATTGGTTGTTAGTCACAATCCCAATTTACTTCCCCCTCTTCCCC
>JAWQFT010000024.1:0-46218 GCA_035968055.1 Jaaginema sp. PMC 1080.18
CTGCGATTGGGCAATCCGCCGTAACCCACCGCTTAAGCTGTGTCACGGCAGTAGGCGGGTTATCGGCATAAACGGTGTATTGAAACCGGATTTGGTATGATTCTCGATAACTTATTACCTCTCAAGCTAAAGGCAAAACATCATCTAGCCGCAGTTGCAGATGGGGGAATAATGCCGATGCAATTGTTTCCCCCCGACGATATTGATCCTGACGGTATTCATATCCGTGGAGTTGACAAACAGTAAAGGTGGGTTGTTTGGGTTTACCGATAAAGGCAATACCCCCCAAGCCGCGATAATCCACTATCCAATATTCAGGAATGCCGAGAAGGGCATATTCTTCAAATTTACGGGCATAATCGGTTTCCCAATTACTACTCACGACTTCGACAGCTAATTTAATCGAGCGACTTAAAGTAATGACGGGTTGACTTTGCCAAAGGGGTTCGTCTGCCAAAGCCGTTTCATCGAGAACGATAACATCAGGACGGCGTGCTGTGGCAATATCTAAGGCGGGTTGAATCAGACAAGTGCGGGGAATAAACCAGGGATATTGCGCTTGCATGATGGCCATACCGATTTGGATTGCCAGTTTGCCCGCAACAGCTTCGTGAGGCCCAGTGGGTTCCATGTCAATGAGTTCTCCGTCAGCAAGTTCGTAACGTGGGTTATCGCCATATTGAGCGAGGAATGCGTCAAAAGTGAGGGTTTGTGGGGGGGTGTAAGTCATGGTGATGGGAGCGATCGCTGTCTTTATTCTAGAGTTGAGTTTGCGTTACACTGAGAAATTAAAATCGTGAGATTATGCTGGATTTAACGAAGGTAGCGCGATCGCTTCCGGGAATGAGTCAACACCTCAAAGCCGAAGCCAAAGCCAGCGTCCAACGCCAGGAAAGGGCGATCGCGCTATTGCAACAAGCCCAAGCTCGACAACCCGATCTGATAGAATTACAAGCACAGTGGCGCGATCGCCTCATTTTTGCCGCAGCCACTCCCCTCGAACCCCTCGATACCCGCGTCGATCTCTTTGCACCACCCACACAGCATACAGTATTCGCCACCGATGGCTCGCAAATTGCCCCCTCTCACCACGAAATCGCTTATTGCTATCTGATTAATGTCGGTCGGGTAATGCTACATTACGGTCAAAGTTTGCATCCCCTCCTGGATAGTTTGCCGGAAGTCTTTTATAAGCCAGAAGACCTTTATGTGTCGAAGCAGTGGGGGATTCGGACTGAGGAATGGATGGGCTACCGTCGCATGGTATCCGAAGCGCAAATGCTGGCAGAAATGGCTTGTCAATGGGTCAGGCCGCCCGGAGCGCATTATGATATACCTAACTTAGCAATGGTGGATGGTTCGCTGATTTACTGGTTTTTAGAAGGAATGCCAGGGGAAGCTCGCGATCGCCTTTTACCCCCTATACTTGCAGCTTGGGAAATGTTACATCAAGAGCGCGTCCCCACAATCGGTTATCTCAGTGCTTCTCGCAGTGGCGAAGCGAATAACTTTCTGCGTTTGCAAGCCTGCCCTTATGATACGCCCAATTGTACCAGCCAGTGTAATGAATATAGCGATCGCCTTCCCTGCCAACTCATCGATCCTTTGCGGGATACGACCCTCTGGGAAAGCTTACTACAACCGGGACAAAGAGGGCCATTGTGGACGAGTTCAGCCCGCATTCTCGATCTTTATCCCGAAGCGTTGCGGATTTGTTTTTGTCACGTCCATGTAGGAACAGAAATCGCTCGAATCGAAATGCCCCAATGGGTAGCCACAGACGAAACCCTACTCAATCAATCCCTCAGCATTATTCTAGGACAAGTATACAAAGGTTATGGTTATCCCGTAGCTTTAGCTGAATCTCACAATCAAGCTGTAGTGCGTGGGGGCGATCGCGCTCGTTTCTTCAGTTTACTCGAACAGCAGATGATTCGCGCTGGCTTACAAAATGTGGGAACGTCTTACAAGGAAGCTCGCAAACGGGGTAGTATTGCTTAATTTTGCGTTCGTCTTCAATCTACGCGATTATATCAATGTGCCAGCTATCTTTTCCATGATATTCTACAGCATTTGACCTGCGGTAAAGTTGTCACACCGACGAATTTAAAATCGCATCCACACCCGCTTGCACTTTCTCTAGTTGTAGTCGTTGTTCATCAATCCATTGCTTCTCTGATAGATAGCTAGAAGTGTTGTTTAGGATTGTTGAGTCTTCGCAACAAAAACAATTATCATCTAAAATAGAATCAAAGAAATAGCCAATCCAACTGTCAAACCAATGGGCAAAATTATCACCACCCTAACTGTAACTAATCGTATCGATCAAGCTAATGCCAAGCAAGGTTTAATTCCACCTGAAGAAGTGCGATCGCTCTCTCTTGATAACGTCCTCATCGATACAGGCGCAACTACCCTCTGTTTACCCTCAGACGCGATCGCGCAATTGGGATTAGAACTACTTAAAGAAGTGGATGTGGCAACGGCGAATGGGTTTAGTAAAGCCCGAATTTATCAAGATGCTAAAATCAGTTTACTCGGACGAGAAGGAACATTTGAATGCTTAGAATTACCCGGAGGACGAGATGCACTTTTGGGAGTAGTTCCTCTCGAAGCATTGGGAATTGAATTAGACCTCAAAAACCAGCAATTAAAACTGTTACCCGATGAATCAATGGATACTTATTTAACTATTTTATAATTGGATTGCATTTCCCCATCGTAGCCCATTTATACTAATACTTTCAGAAGTCATAAATTAGGCTAGGTCATGCAGAGATATTTTCGGGTTTTAGTATTATTTTGGAGTACCGCGATCGCGGCCGAGTTAGAATATCGTTTAAATTTCGCGATCGCAACCCTCAGTAGTTTAGCCAACCTAGTCGGGAGTATCTTTGGGCTGTTCCTCTTTTATCGTACCGGTTATACCTTCGCAGGCTGGCAATGGCAAGAAGCCCTTATTGTTTTGGGAATCTTTACCTTATTGCAAGGATTCGCAGCAACATTACTGATTCCCAATCTCAATCGCATCGTACTCCAAGTCCAAGAAGGAACGCTGGATTATGTTCTACTCAAGCCGATTAGCAGCCAATTTTGGCTTTCTGCCAGAGCTATATCACCTTGGGGCGTACCAGATATTGTATTTGGCTTAACTATTATTATTTACGCTGGAATTCAATTAAATTTAGCTCTTGCCAATTATTTATTCGGCATCATTCCCCTATTTCTAGGCTTTACAATTCTCTACAGTTTGTGGTTTATGCTGGGAGCAACCAGCATCTGGTTTGTGAAAATTTACAATGTCACCGAAGTCTTACGAGGCCTACTCGAAGCCGGACGCTATCCCCTAGTTGCCTATCCCGCAGGATATCGTTTTTTCTTTACCTTTGTCGTTCCCGTAGCCTTTTTAACAACGATCCCCGCCCAAACCATGCTAGGAAAAGGACAAGTATCGGGAATTGTCGCTGCGACATTACTCGCGATCGCACTTCTGGTCATTTCCAGCTTATTTTGGCGATTTGCCCTGAGATTTTACACCAGTGCATCAAGCTGATATTTGTTTGTATCCCAAGCTACAAAATATAAGAAAGTCACGCCTTACCATACAAACCTTAACTGCGCTCAAGTAACAATGGGCAAAGTTTAAGAAAATAGAAAGTGAGGAAGGTAAAAGAAAAGATATGGCAAAGTTTGGACGACGCAAATTTTTATTTTACGGAACAACCGCCCTAGGAACGAGCTTACTACTGAAAGCCTGCGGTAATAACAGCACAGAAACCGTAGACGGTGGGGCTGAAACCGAAGGCGATTCTGGCGAAGTTGCCGCCAGTAGTGGCGATACCATCAAAGTCGGCTTGCTGCACTCGTTGAGCGGCACAATGGCCATTAGCGAAACCACCGTCAAAGAAGCCGAAGAACTCGCAATTGAAGAAATTAACAAAGCAGGTGGCGTTCTCGGTAAGCAAATCGAAGCCGTCGTCGAAGATGGTCAGTCTGACTGGGATGTATTCAAAGAAAAAGCCGAAAAACTCATCGACCAAGACGAAGTAGTCACCGTCTTTGGTTGCTGGACTTCAGCCAGCCGTAAAGCCGTATTGGATACCTTCGAGTCAAAAGAACATATGCTGTGGTATCCCGTCCAGTACGAAGGACAGGAATGCTCCAAAAATATCTTCTACACTGGGGCTGCACCCAACCAACAAATCGAGCCTGCGGTAGACTGGCTGCTGGAAAATAAAGGCAAGCAATTCTTCCTCGTCGGTTCGGATTACGTCTTCCCCCGCACCGCCAACACCATCATCAAAGAGCAACTCAAAGCCAATGGTGGCGAAACCGTCGGCGAAGACTACCTTCCTCTCGGTAACACCGAAGTTACCCCCATTATCACCAAAATTCGTCAAGCCCTCCCCGACGGCGGCGTAATCTTCAATACCCTCAATGGTGACAGCAACGTCGCCTTCTTCAAACAAATGAAAGGGGCAGGTTTGACTCCCGATAAATACCCCGTCATGTCCGTAAGTGTTGCTGAAGAAGAAGTACGCCAAATCGGGCCGGAATTTCTCATCGGTCATTATGCGGCTTGGAACTACTTCCAAACCGTAGAAACCCCCGAAAACGAAGCCTTTGTCAAAGCCTTCAAAGACAAATACGGCGAAGACCGGGTAACAAACGACCCGATGGAAGCCGCTTACATCATGGTTTACCTCTGGAAGCAAGCCGTCGAAGAAGCCGGAACAACCGACTTAGAAGAAGTCCGGGCTGCGGCGGTTGGTCAAGAATACGACGCACCCGAAGGCCCAGTAAAAATGTTCCCCAATCACCACATTTCCAAGACTGTGCGTGTCGGTGAAGTCCGCGACGATGGTCTGTTTGACATCGTTTGGTCTACCGACGGTCCCGTTGACCCCCAACCCTGGAATCAATACGTTCCCGACACCAAGGGCTTTGCCTGCGACTGGACAGACCCAGAAAAAGGCGGCAAGTACGAAATGGAAGGAGCTTAGTTCAGTTATCAGCCTAATCAGGGGCAGTAGGTCTTGGGCAGTAGGCAGTCGGCAATCGGGGGGGAGTACCTAAGTAGGGTGGGCATCGCCCATCATCTCTAGCTTTGAACTATTAAGTCTCAAACTACGAACGTACTGTCCCGTAGGGCAGAGTCTCAAAAAAGCTAAATGCTATAGCCGTAGGTATCTAACATTTAGCGCGTAGTGCCGTGACACACCTTAAGTTATGCGATTCATTACCGCCAAAATGCTTGTATTTCGGTGCGTTACGCTGCGCTAACGACACCCTACTTATAGCCTCGTTTTAGCTGTGTCACGCCAGTAGGGTGGGTTAGGCGGCTAAAAACTATGCCCTGACTGTAATGTAGCTATCCGCCGTAACCCACCGCTTAAGATGTATCACAGCAGTAGTGCGATGAAATCAAGTTCAAGTTTCCGGCAAGAGTTATCTAGTTTTCTTTGGGTCGTCCGCGACTGTCTCAAGCGTTAAGTTGCAAAAAAACAAGAGAGATTTTTGAACCGTGTTATCACTCGTCCAAGGTATTTTTGATGGTATTGGCATTGGTTCGGTTCTGTTGCTGGCAGCATTAGGACTGGCGATTGTCTTTGGTTTGATGGGTGTTATTAATCTCGCTCACGGTGAGTTAATGATGCTGGGAGCTTATGCAACGTTTGTCGTTCAGAATATATTTAAACCGCTAGGAGAACCCTGGACGAATTTCTATATATTTGCGGCATTACCTGTTGCCTTTGTCGTCGCGGCGATTATGGGGTTGGTGTTGGAACGAGGGGTGATTCGCTTCCTTTACGGACGACCTCTAGAGACATTGCTAGCCACTTGGGGGGTGAGCTTACTGCTGCGTCAGATTGTCCGCAGTGGTAACTGGGTGATGGCCATTGGTTTGGCGGTGTTTTGTGTCTTATTTTTCGGGACGCAGTGGGGGTTACGCACCTTTGGCCGTCGGATTGACTGGGAAGGATTGGCCCCCGGTATTTTAATCGCCCGAATCGTCTTAGAAATCTTGGTTGCGAGTTGGCTTTTGTCCACTGTGGCTGGGAGTTGGGGCTGGTTAATCGGTTTGCCCTTATTCGCCATCTTATTTGTGCCGAAATGGTCTGGGGTTCGCAATGCTACGCCCCAAATTATACAAAATTGGTTCTTAGAAATTAGTATCTTAGTTGCAGGCGCGATCGCAACCCTCGTTGGTATCCTCATTACCCAAGGAGAAAACGCAGCCCTAACCAAGCCCTGGTTTAGCGCCCGGAACGTCGATGTCACCGCCCCTCAATGGCTACAAGGAGGCATTCCTCTCGGAGATAGCGGCTTCCAGATTCCCATGAGTCGCATTTTCATTATTATTCTCACGATTCTCTGTTTGTTGGGGACTTACTGGTTTCTCAACAAATCCAACTGGGGCTTACGCATTCGTTCTGTGACGCAAAATCGCAGTATGAGCGCTTGTTTGGGAATTCCGACAGAAAAAGTGGACGCGCTGACATTTGCTTTGGGTTCGGGGTTAGCAGGGATAGCCGGTTGTGCGATTACCCTCCTCGGTTCAGTCGGGCCAAATACCGGACAAAACTACATTGTAGATACGTTTATGGTGGTGGTTGTCGGCGGTGTCGGTAATTTATTTGGGTCAATTATTGCGGCGATGGCTATTGGGGTATTAACATTTTTACTCGGTTCGGGAACGATTGCCTTTTTGATTCCTCCGAGTGCAGAAGCCCTAAAACCCATCACTGATTTCTTTATGTTCTTTGCAACAGCAAGTATGGCAAAAGTGATGGTATTTGCACTGATTATTGCCTTCTTACAATTCAAGCCTGCGGGTATTTTTGCCCCGAAAGGAAGGACGGCGGAAATGTGATTTCAATTATCAGTTATCAGTCATCAGTTTTTTGGGCAGTAGGTCTTAGGCAGTAGGCAGTGGGGGGATTGGTTATCAGTGATTAGGTATTAGATGTAGGGTGGGCAATGCCCACCATCTTAAATGTTGTATTTCGTAGATTCAGTTGAGAGATAAGCAGCATATCAGGTAAGAACTTAGATGTTAGTAAAGGTGGACGATGCCCACCCTACTACTTTGAGCCTTCACAGTTAATCTTTTTGAGTAGGTTTTATGACTGAACCCGTATTTATTAGCGAATATCGCAATCCCAAGCAAGCAAGGCGTAAAAAACTATTCATTGAAATTGGGATTATTGTCGCAATTTTGCTTGTTTTAGCAATAGCAATGCCCTTCGCTTTACCTGCCTTTCGCTTAAAACTTCTGGGGCGTTTTTTAGCTTTGGCAATTGTTGCTTTAGGGATTGATTTGATTTGGGGTTATACGGGTTTATTGAGTTTAGGACATGGCATCTTTTTCGCCCTAGGGGGTTATGCCATTGCCATGTACTTGCAACTCAATGGTCGAGAAGGCTCAATACCAGAGTTTTTTACCCTTTACGGTGTCGAAAAATTACCTTGGTTTTGGCAACCTTTTCACTCGTTTCCGATTACTCTAATTGCTATTGTTTTGATTCCCAGTTTGGTGGCTGGAATTTTCGGTTACTTAGTATTTCGGAATCGCATTCGAGGGGTTTATTTTTCCATTTTGACACAAGCGGCATTGCTGGTATTTTTTAACGTTTTTAACGGACAACAAGAATGGATTAACGGCACAAATGGGCTGAAAACTGACCAAGATGTTTTCTTCGGCATGGTGGTCAATTCTCCCCAAGCCCAAATTTTATTTTACGAGCTAACCATTCTGTTTTTATTGTTAACTTATCTGCTGTGTCGCTGGCTCACCAGTGGGAGATTAGGAAGGGTATTAGTAGCGATTCGCGATGACGAAACTCGCGTCCGTTTTACGGGCTACAACCCCACTGAATTTAAAACTTTGGTTTTTGCCCTATCCGGCGCGATCGCGGGGGTTGCAGGGGCGCTTTATGTGCCGCAGACGGGGATTATTACCCCGAATGTCATGGAGGTGGCTTTCTCGATTGAGATGGTCATTTGGGTGGCAGTGGGCGGTCGCGGGACACTCATTGGTGCAATAATTGGCGCATTAGTCGTAAACTTTGCCCAAACTTTCCTCAGCGAACAATTTGCTGAAGTTTGGCTCTTTTTCCAAGGAGCATTATTCTTACTGGTAGTTACAGTTTTACCCGATGGTTTAGTTGGCTGGTTTAAGACCTGGCTTAATAGTGCGCGATCGCTCCTCGGAATGCAAGAAAAACTCATCGGTTATCCGGCAATTGATAAAGACCCCGATATTCAAAAAGAAAGACAAGAAATCGAGCATTAAATTATGAGTGCAAAAATACTCGAAATCCAAGACCTGACTGTAAGTTTTGATGGTTTTAAAGCCATTAATAACCTCAATTTTTCAATGGAAGCCGGAGAACTTCGCACGATTATCGGCCCTAATGGTGCGGGTAAAACCACCTTTCTCGACATTATTACGGGGAAAACTCAACCCACCGAAGGCAAAGTTTACTTCAAAGGCCGCAGTCTCCTCGGACAATCTGAGCATAAAGTAGCCCGTTTAGGCATTGGTCGCAAATTCCAGACTCCCCGCGTCTATCTTAACCTCACCGTCCGCGAAAATCTGGACTTGGCTTGCAATCAGAAGAAAAGCGTTTTGCAGACTTTTTTCAGTAAGCCGTCGAGTGGGGACAAACGTAACGTCGCGGGTTTACTTGAAACCATTGGCTTGTTTGCAAAAGCCGATTTGCCCGCCGCTTTACTGTCTCACGGAGAGAAGCAACGGCTCGAAATCGGGATGCTAGTGGCGCAATCTCCCGATTTGCTGCTTGTTGATGAGCCTGTTGCCGGATTAACCGACGAGGAAACGGAAAATGTCGGTGCTTTGCTGATTGCTTTAGCTGAAAGTCACTCCATTATCGTCATCGAACACGACATGGAATTTGTGCGGCAAATCGCCCGTAAGGTAACGGTTTTGCATCAGGGGTCTGTGTTGTGTGAAGGGACAATGGACGAGGTGCAAAATGACCCCCGCGTGATTGAGGTGTATTTGGGTTCGGAGGAAGTTTAGTACAGTTATCAGTCATCAGTAATCAGTCATCAGTTTTTTGGGCAGTAAGCATTAGAGAAGGAAATAACTAATAACTAATAACCAATATGACTCAAATTGATCTAGAAAAACCAATATCTGACAGCAATCCTAACCCTTCAATGCTGCAAATTCAGGGGTTAAACGTTTATTATGGCGAGAGTCACATTTTACGAAATGTAGATTTTAATGTCGCCAAAGGGAAAATGATTTGTCTGATTGGTCGTAATGGAGTGGGGAAAACGACTTTGTTAAAAACTTTGACGGGATTGCTGAAACCGCGATCGGGTCGGATTATTTTTAGAGATAGAGATATTACCGATTTACCTTCCCATAAACGAGCGCGATTGGGTATTGGTTATGTCCCTCAAGGTCGGGAGGTGATTCCCCGCGTTACGGTACGCGAAAACCTGCTTTTGGGTCTGGAAGCCCTCCCAGAAGGTCGCGGTCGTAAGAACGAAATTCCCGAAGAAATTTTTGAGTTATTCCCCGTCCTGAAAACCATGTTGTCGCGGATGGGGGGCGATTTGAGTGGCGGACAACAACAACAACTCGCGATCGCCCGTGCTTTAATGGGTAAACCGCAGCTATTAGTCCTCGACGAACCTACTGAGGGTATTCAACCTTCAATTATCTTGGAAATTGAAGCCGCAGTGCGTCGTATTATTGCAGCCACAGGTATCTCGGTGTTGCTGGTAGAACAACACTTACACTTCGTCCGACAAGCGGATTATTACTACGCGATGCAAAAGGGGGGTATTGTGGCTTCTGGGGAAACTAGCGAGTTGAGTCAAGAGGTAATTCAGCGTTTCTTGGCGGTTTAGCAATGCTACAAGCAGGTTCAGCGTTTCTTAGGAGTTAAAAATAACCTTCTTTGACCCATTTCCTCACAGCATGACGCATGACTCGTCTTCCTTTGGGGCGATATTGTTCGATTAATTCTGGTAATTCTGTAAGAGAAAGTGTGGGAAATATTGAGCTTGTTTCTACTTCAATATATTCCTCATACTGAAGTTGATAAATTTTCAACTCTCCAGAGTCGTAACACCAGATTTCCGGTACGCCTAAACGAGCATAAATAGGAAAACGGCTAAGGGATTTACTGGTAAGGTCAATTTCTAATACTAAGTCTGGCGGTGGGTCTTCGCTTAAATCAAATTCTAATTTACCTCTGATTTTGGCTTCATTTTGAAAATAAAAGCAGTTATCGGGTTCTACTCCAGCTTGTTTAATTTCTCGTTTCCAAGTCGTTGAGCCTAAACTTTCGTAATCTCGCTCTAAAACGTCAGCAATTTCTTTAATAATATCCCCGATCGCTTCTTTATAATATTCATGTTCGGGTAAAGGAGTCATAATTTCTAAAGTGCCATTGTCATAGGCAAATCTAGCAGCCCGACTTTGACCCAAATTAACTAACAAATTTTCAAATTGCTGCCAATTAATGTTGTGTAAAATAACTCGGTCAGCACGACATTGAGTAAGCAACATGATTCCTGTAAACTACCTAAAAAGAACGTTGTGCTAAAAATTTACTGGTTCTGGGTTGTTTATTTTAATAATACACTTGCTATATTGAATCATTATTTCAGGTCTCTAGGCAAAGATACTGATAACTGATAACTGATGACTGATAACTGAAAAATGACCCTTCTAATCGCTGGTACAGATACCGAAGTTGGCAAAACCGTCCTCACCACAGCCTTTATCGCTTACTGGCAAACCCATCGCAATCTGGCGGATTTGGGGGTGATGAAGCTGATGCAAGCGGGAGAGGGAGACAGCGAACTCTACCAAAAACTATTCGACCTCCAGCAGCCTCCAGAGACCCTTGTACCCCTGTATTTCCAGACTCCTGTTGCCCCTCCCATCGCGGCGGCTAAAGAGGGGGTAGAAATCGATTTGGGGAAGGTGTGGCAAGCCCTGACGCAACTACAACAAACCCGGAAGACTGTGATTGTAGAAGCTTTGGGGGGATTGGGTTCGCCAGTTACACCCGAACTCACCGTTGCGGATTTGGCACGAGATTGGCGTTTAGAGACGGTTTTAGTCGTTCCGGTGCGATTGGGTGCGATCGCGCAAACCGTGGCTAATATCGCCCTTGCTCGGCAAATGAGAGTATCTCTCCAGGGCATTGTCCTCAATTGCGTCACCCCGGAAGCGGAGTCTCGCGTGGCAGATTGGACTCCCCCAGAGTTAATACAATCTCTGACTCAAACCCCAGTTTTAGGCATTATGCCCTATTTAGCCGCGACTCAAGATGTGGCGAAACTGGCTCAAATTGCGGCTAATCTCGATCTTTGGGGGAGATTAGGCAGTAGGTCTTGGGCAGTCGGCAGTCGGCAATCGGCAATCGGGAAGAAATTGGAATTATGACGAGTAACCAACAACCAATAACCAACAACCAACAACCAACAACCAACAACCAACAACCAACAACCAACTAAATAGAATCACTGAGAACTAAATCCTCAGAACGATCTACAACCGTGTCGGTATCTGGGTCTTCTTGTAAGTAAATTTGCCGAATATCCCTGGGTAAACGGCCTTCCAATATCTGATAGCCTTGGGCTAGGAGTTCGCGGACTTGAGCCGGAGAAAGGCGTTCTCCTTCGGCTTGTAGATAAGCAGCAATGCGGGTTTCGCTCCAGTGAAACGTCTGAGCCATCAAGACAATCAGGCGCATTATTCCTGGCATGGTATCTAAAGCTTGTTCGAGATAACACCACAACGGCGGTGCAGCATCGTTGAGATTGTAGGTAATGCTTTCGACGGGGGGTAGGACAATTTGGTTAATGCACAAAGCGGTGATGTTGATAATCCAGCTTTGGAAAGAATTGCTGTCTCCGCCTTCAGTGCGTAGCTCCAGCCCTCGCATTTCGTAGAAAATGTGTCGCCAAGTCAGGGCAAAAAGATAATCCGCTTGCACGGGCGATCGCGCTGTGTGACTAATCAAAGTATAGACAATCGGATGATAGCGGCAAAAGATCGCAGTAAAATACTTACCTTGTTCGGGATGGCGTTGAAACAACGTCAGTAATTCCCGATCGCTATGATGAAATAGCGATTTGATCGACGAATGGTTACATTCGGGGAAACGCTGGCTAATCACGGCTTATGACTCCCTCTCACCACATCTAGTTTGGCACCGCGCGATGGTAATATAACAAGCTCCTGTAGAAGCGTCAATGGCGATCGCGCTATCTCTACTACATTAGCTCGTGATGCGCCAATTGAAACCCATCAATTCCACTCATTTGCGGCAAAACCAAGGAAAAGGTAAAATTTACGCGATCGCGATCGCCCTCGTCTCATCCCCTCTCAAGCCTTCATTCATCAAGCATTCAGCCCCAAAAATTCTTGCATCATCTTTAAAAAAGCACCCTAGAATTAAAACACAAAGACTTGACACCTCGATCGCAGGAGCAATTTATGGCTAAAACGCTGCTAGAACAACTGCGCGACATGACCATTGTCGTGGCAGACACCGGTGACATCAACGCCATCGAAACCTTCACTCCCCGTGATGCCACCACCAATCCTTCCTTGATCACGGCGGCAGCCCAAATGCCCGAATATCAAGACATCGTTGACAATACCCTCAAAGAAGCCCGCCAAAGTGCCGGGGAAGCAGCCCCAGAAACCGAAGTGGCAACCCTAGCCTTCGAGCGCCTTGCGGTGGCTTTCGGCTTAAAAATCCTCGAAATCATCCCCGGTCGCGTTTCTACCGAAGTAGATGCCCGTTTATCTTACGATACCGAAGCCACCCTTGCCAAAGCTCGTTATATCATCTCCGAGTACGAAAAACTAGGGGTTTCTCGCGATCGCGTCTTAATCAAAATCGCCTCAACTTGGGAAGGCATCAAAGCCGCCGAAATCCTGGAAAAAGAAGGCATCCACTGTAACTTAACCCTACTTTTTGGCATTCACCAAGCGATCGCCTGCGCCGAAGCTGGAGTCACCCTCATTTCTCCCTTCGTCGGACGCATCCTCGATTGGTACAAAGCCAAAACGGGCAAAGACTCCTACCCCGCCTCCGAAGACCCTGGCGTACTCTCAGTGACCGAAATCTATAACTACTACAAAAAATTCGGCTACCCCACCGAAGTCATGGGAGCAAGTTTCCGCAACATCGGCGAAATTACCGAACTCGCGGGTTGCGACCTTTTAACCATCTCCCCCAAACTGCTCGCCGAACTCAACGATACTGAAGAAGAATTACCGCGCAAACTCGACGAAAGCAAAGCCAAAGCCCAAGACATCGAGAAAATCAGCATCGATAGCGCAACCTTCGTCAAAATGCACGAAGCTGACGAAATGGCATCCCAAAAACTCGCCGAAGGCATCAACGGCTTTACCAAAGCTCTAGAAGCCCTAGAATTGCTGCTGGCGCAACGTTTAGCCCGTCTCGAAGGCGAAGAAAAAGTCTCCCACGCCACCGACGATATTTTCAGCGTCTACGACCTCGACGGCGACGGCTTTATCACCCGCGAAGAATGGGCAGGTACAGATGCCGTATTTGATGCCCTAGATGTCAACGGCGATGGTAAAATTTCTACCGACGAAATGGCCGCAGGATTAGGGGCTGCTCATTTGGCTGCCGTCTAAAATCCAACCCCATTGAGAGAGGTCTTACCCCAATACCCCTCTCAAAACGAGTATGATTGATCGGTAGGCATCCCGCTTTAGAGTAAGTAAATTCAGGCCATCTCGATCGATTGAGGGTGCGTAGGTAGCGCACCCTTTTTAGCGTTTCACCATCACCGAATCTACCGTTAAACCCTGCCGCGCGATCGCGGTGGATACAATCTAGGGAAAGTGCAAGATTCCCTCAAGAAACTGCTTGGGAGTCTAATGGGTGAAAAAAGATGCAGATGTGTCGCGGATTTTAGACTAAAGCATGAGGAAAAAGCCAAAGCGCGATCGCATCCCCTGTATCCTCAACCCCAAAACCTTGTAACTTTTGTCAAAAGGAGTCAAGCCAGGAAAACCAAAGTAAAATTGTCACTGCGGTGGCAAAAATCTGGGGAAACAACCGCGATCGAGAGCGAATCTCCAACGACGGGTGAATTTATCTAACGCCAAGTTTACCAATTTATCGTTCATCGTTCTTTCATGGCTGCTGAATGTCAAGCTGATGAACTACGGCCCGATATTCTGGCCGTAGACGACAATCCCATTAATCTCCGGCTTTTATCGGGGATGCTCGCCAAGCAAGGTTACAAAGTCCGCAGTGTTACCAACGGCGAAACTGCTCTCAAAGCAGCCCGCGCCCAACTGCCAGACATCATCTTGCTCGATATTATGATGCCCCAAATGAATGGCTATCA
Organism: Jaaginema sp. PMC 1080.18; assembly: GCA_035968055.1. Classification (GTDB taxonomy): domain Bacteria; phylum Cyanobacteriota; class Cyanobacteriia; order Cyanobacteriales; family Spirulinaceae; genus Jaaginema. The sequence continues at coordinate 14,392 of JAWQFT010000024.1, forward strand.
AGTTTGTCAACAGCTTAAAGCCGACGAACTCACCGCTTCTATCCCCGTCATCTTTATCAGCGCCCTCGACGAAGTACCCGATAAAGTTACTGCTTTTCAAGTCGGCGGTGCAGATTATATTAGCAAGCCTTTTCAAATCGAAGAAGTCCTGGTTCGCTTAGAAAATCAACTGCGCCTACAATCTCTGCAACGGCAACTGGGGCGACAAAACCAAAAACTGCAACAAGAAATTCAAGAACGTCGCGCCATCGAAACCCAACTGGTGCAGCAATCGCAAACCCTCGATACCTTCAGCCAAAACCTCAAACATCTCCATCGCCTCAATACAACCAATTATCAAAACCCCAACGAACTGTTTGTCGATTACTTACAAACGGGCTGCGAAATCCTCAACTGTCAAGCAGGCATTGTTTCTCGGATTAAAGGCTCAACCTTTTACGTCGAAGAAAGCCACAGTAACCCTCGAACCCATCAATTCCCCACTCAACTCCGTCTCGACCAAACCTACTGTGCTGCCGTCATCGCTCAACAAGCCACCATCGCTCACAACCCCATTCCCGCTTCCTGGCGCGATCGCCCTTTTTACCAAAATCAACAATTTGAGGGCTATCTCGGTACGCCCATCCGAGTCAATCACGAAATTTACGGAACTTTGAGCTTTTATCAAACCCGTAATAGCTCCGATCCCTTAAGCGATCGCGATCGTGAAATTGTCGAACTCATGGCCCAAAGTCTCGGTAAATACATCGCAGCCCGTCACACCGAAATCGAACGCCGACGCGCCGAAGAAGAAACCCAACTCCTCCTCGACCTCACCCAAGCCATTGGCAGCGCCCCCGACTTCGACACCGCCTTGAGCGTTACCCTACACCATGTTTGTCAAGCCACAGGTTGGCAATACGGCGAAGTTTGGACTCCTGCCCTCGATGGCGACACCCTCGAATGCAACCCCAGTTGGTGGAGTCGCAATCTCACCCCCGAACTACAAGAATTTCGCCACTACAGCGAAGCCCTTACCTTCTTACCCGGCGAAGGCTTGCCCGGACAAGCTTGGCAATCCGGTGAAGCTCAATGGCTCAAAACCATTAACGCGGATACCGAAGACCCTTTTTTGCGCCTAGAACTGGCTCGGCAATGTCAGCTTACCGCCGCCTTTGCCATTCCCATCATTGCCCACCCCGCCGCGATTAAAGCCCAAACTCAAACCCTACGTCAATCTCAGCCCCCCGCAGTTTTAGCGATCTTAGTCTTTTTCACCAACAAGTATCGTCCCCAAGACCAGCGCTTCGGTCAGTTGGTGAGTACCATTGCGGTTCAAATTGCCACCCTCGTCCAACAAAAGAAAATCGATGCTGAAATGCGAGCGTTGTGGACGGCGATGACCGACACGGTAGCAGTGCGAGATGCTTCTGGATACTGCCTCAAGGTTGCCCCCACCAATGCCCGTCACGTCGAACTGCGCCCCAATTTACTTTTAGGGCGAACCCTAGACGAAACCTTCCCCGAACTAACCGCCCAACATATTTTACAAACCATTCGGAAAGTCCTAGCCGAGCAAATTCCCATTCACATTGAATACAATCTCACGGCTACCACCAGCGATACGGCAATTCTGCCCCAGGAGGTTTGGTTTGCCGAAACCATTTCTCCTTTGTCCGCCGAAACGACGATTCATGTGGCGCGAGATATTAGCCACAGCAAGCGCTTAGAAAGCTTATTGCGTTCCTCAGAAGGGAAAATGCGAGCGGTCTTTGAAGCGATGACCGATATTGTGCTGACGATTTCTCTCGAAGGAGAAACTATTGGCAATATTGAAGTTGCTCCGACCAATCCTTCGCGCTTGTATGCCACCAACTACGATCCGGTGGGGCAAACGGTGAATCAATTTGCTCAACCCGCAGGAACAGCTTGGATTGAGAAAATCCGAGAATGTCTCGCGACACAGAAAACATTACAGTGGGATTATGGTTTGCAATTGGGCGATCGCGGCGCTTGGTTTTCTGTAAGTATTGCCCCTCTATCTGAAGATGCCGTTATTTGGGTCGCGCGGGATATTAGCGATCGCAAAACTACCGAAGTCGCCCTCGCCATCAGCCAAGAACGCTTGCGCCTCGCCCTCGAAGGCAGTCGTCTCGGCTTGTGGGATTGGAATATTGCCACCGATGAGGTGTATTTTAGCCCAGAATGGAAGCAAATGCTCGGTTACGCCGAAAATGACATTCACGACAGTATGGCTGCCTGGGAACGGCTGATGCACCCAGAGGATTTACCCGATACGGTGACGGCTCTGAGAAAGCACCTCAACGGCGAAACTAACCTTTATCAGCGCGAATTTCGCCTGCGGAGTGTTTCGGGGGAGTGGCAATGGATTCTCTCCCACGGCAAGGTTTTTGAGCGGGACGAAGCGGGTAATCCGACGCGCATCACGGGGACTCACCAAGATATTAACGATCGCAAACGTCGGGAAGAAGCCCTACAACTCATTGTGCAGGGGACAGCTTCCCAAACCGGGAATGCCTTTTTTGAAAGCTGCGCTCGCTCTTTAGCTCAAGTATTACAAGTGCGTTATGCTTTGGTCTGTCAGCGTCTCGATGGCCAAAATGTGCGGACTTTGGCTTTTTGGCAAGACCGGGAATTTGGCGAAACCTTTGAGTACAATGTCGCCGAAACCCCTAGTGAGTTAGTCTTACAGGGTCAAAAATGCTATTGGCGCGATCGCATTCAAAGCTATTTCCCGAAAGACTTTCATTTGGCTCGTTGGGGGGTAAGGAGTTATCTCGGCGTACCCCTCACCGATGCCACCAATCGCGCCATTGGTTATCTCGCAGTCCTCGATACCGCTCCCTTAGACGATGATGCTACTACCACCTCCATTGTACGCATCTTTGCCGCTCGCGCCGGGGCCGAACTCGAACGCCAACTCGCCGAAAATGCCCTCCGGGCCAGCGAAGTCCGCTATCGTTCTTTGTACAACGATACCCCCGTGATGTTACAGTCCTGCGATCCGCAGTTTTGTCTCATTAGCGTGAGCGATTATTGGCTGGAATATCTCGGCTACGCGCGTCAAGAGGTTATCGGACGACCCATGACGGACTTTATGCCCGTAAAATCCCGTAAATATGCCGAAAATGTGGCATTACCCAAATTAGTCGCTACGGGGGTGGAAAAAGATACGCCTTATCAATTAGTCAAAAAAGGAGGCAAAATTATTGATGTGTTGTGTTCGACCATTCTCGAACGCAACGATGAAGGGGAAATGGTACGCACCCTTTCGACGATTGTGGATGTCACCGAACAAAAAAGAGCCGAACTCGCTTTGCGTTTAGCGCAACAAAAATCCGAACGCCTGTTACTCAACGTTTTACCCAAAGCGATCGCCGAACGCTTAAAAAATCATACCGGGGCGATCGCGGAACAATACGACGAAGTTACCATTTTATTTGCCGATATTGTCAATTTTACCCCCCTCGCTTCTCGCTTATCCCCCATTGAGTTGGTCAATCTCCTCAACAAAATTTTCTCGACTTTCGATAAACTGGCCGATTACTACGACCTCGAAAAAATTAAAACCATTGGCGATGCTTACATGGTAGTCGGCGGTTTACCCAACCCCCAAGCCGATCGCGCCGAGGCGATCGCCCGCATGGCCTTAGCAATGCAAGAAGCCATGAATCAGTTTAAAATCGAACACGACCCCAATCTCCAAATCCGCATCGGCATTAATACCGGGTCAGTGGTTGCAGGCGTAATCGGCATCAAGAAGTTTATTTACGACCTCTGGGGCGATGCTGTCAACGTCGCCTCCCGCATGGAATCCCAAGGTCAGCCCGGACGCATCCAAGTCACAGCCCACACCTACCAACGCCTCAAAGACCAGTTCTCCCTCACCCGTCGCGGTCGCATCCAAGTCAAAGGTAAGGGTAAAATGACCACTTATTGGCTCACGGGTGCGAATGACGATCAAGAGGTATGAGACAGTCTCACCTCTACAATTTTCGGGCAGCTTTGAATAGCCATCCGAGCGCGAATCCCCAAACTAGAAACGTCGAACAAGACTCATCTCTTTAGTATTCTAGTAACTAGAATACTAAAGAGATGAGTATTTATGGAAAGCACCGTAGAAATTTTAGACGATAAATCAGCACTCATCGCGCGATCGCACCATCTGATCGTCGAGAAATTGCAAGACGCGATCGCCCAAAGAGGACAAGCCACCATTGCCCTCGCTGGCGGTAGTACCCCCCGTCCCCTCTACGAAAGTTTAGCCGAGCAAGATTTACCTTGGGAAAAAATCCATGTATTTTGGGGAGACGAGCGCTATGTTGCCCTGACTCACACTGACAGCAACCAAGGCATGGCCAGGAAAGCTTGGTTAAGTAAAGTAAATATCCCGGAAACCAACATTCATCCCATGCCGACAGGGGCCAATAATCCCCAAGTCAATGCTGCCGAACACTCTGTTCAACTACAGCAGTTTTTTGGAGTACAATCAGGAGAATTTCCCGCTTTTGATGTGATTTTACTCGGCATTGGCGATGATGCTCACACAGCCTCGTTATTTCCCCATACAGATGCTTTAAAAGTACGCGATCGCCTAGTTACTGTTGGTAACAAAGACGGACAACCCCGCATTACCTTTACCATTCCCCTGATTAACCAAGCCCATTGTGTTATCTTCCTCATTGCGGGTGCGAGCAAACAAGATGCCCTCGCCCATATCTTTGCTGAAAACGACGATCCCCATCAATATCCAGCCCGCTTAATTCAGCCCCAAGGCCAGTTATACTGGCTGCTCGATCGCGCGGCAGGCGAAAACTTATCAACACCGAAAAACCAATAGACTGCCTTACCTCTAGGGGAGGAGAGTTGTCAAAAAAAAGCTAGTATCGATACTGTACAATCGACCGATCGCGAGAAAAATCACCAACCACTATGATTGTTTGCCCAAACTGCAACCATTCCAATCCCGACGGGGCTAATCAATGCGAAGCGTGTTACACTCCCCTGCCCCAAACTACCGCTTGTCCGAGTTGTGGCAACACCGTACAAGCCGATGCTAGTTTTTGCGGTCAATGTGGCTTTAACCTCGCCCAATCCAGTTCTGAAGGGGATACCAGCTTACCCCCAGACAGCGAAGAAAGCAGTGCCACTTCTCCTCCCTTACCGACGATTAACGTTCACGAGACGGAAAGCGAAAGCAGCGCTACCCCTAACCCCACTCCTGTCCCAGTAAACTTAGCCAAGCCACCTCAAAGCAGCCAACCCAGCACCCCCCCGGTTGCGGCAACTCAACTGCAATCCCCCAGTGCCTTACTACTGCACGTTCAAACCAATACGGAGATCGAATTACCCCAACATTCTCCTGTTATCCATATTGGCAAACCCGGTGCTGCGATTCCCCCAGATGTTGATGTGTCGGGCTTCCCGGATTCGTCTATTGTTTCGCGAGTCCACGCCGATATCCGCCTCGAAGAAGGTATTTACTATATCGAGGATGTGGGCAGTTCTAATGGCACTTATGTCAATCATACGCCTTTAGTTGTCGGCAATCGTCATCGTTTGCGAGCGGGCGATCGCATTGCTTTGGGTAAAGAAGATAAAGTCACTTTTATCTTTCAAATGCAGTAAAACTGTCAGCAGGTAAGGGTCACATTTACCCTCAGCAGGTAAGGGTCACGTTTACCCGATAGTTTACTGGTTTTTTGTTATTAGTTATTAGTTATTAGTTATTAGTTATTGGTTATTAATTATTGGTTATTGGTTTCCCATATTTTACGGGAGGTGTTGTTCCCCAGAAAGATGTCAGAAACTTTGGCTCTTATGATGGTCTTTCAAAATGGCTCAAAACCTTATCAAATAAGGATTTCAATCTCAAAAGTTGGATTTAACGTTTCAAAGAGAGTTATTAGTTGTTGGTCACTGGTCACTGAAAACCTCCCCCGACTGCCGATTGCCGATTGCCGACTGCCCAAAACTACTGCCCACTGCCCCTTAATAACCAATAACAAATGACCGGAAAAGACTTGCAACAACTCCTCGTTGCCAAATGGGGTCGCTCCTATGACCTACAACTGCGACGCATCAAAGGCACAATTTACGTCCAGGTGATGTGGAAATACCTCGAACAAGCCTCTTTTCCCCGCAGTACCTTAGAGTACCTCGAACACCTCAACGCGATCGCGAATTATCTTGTCGCTTGGGGGGGAGTCGAACAAGTGCAAGCCTATATCGCACAAACCCGCGAACGTCCCCGCTTAGGCAAAGCCGTGAGTATTCCTCTCGATTTGGGCGATCGCGCTTCCGAATGGATACTCGAAGATAACTAAACTAGGGTTCGTAGTAAGCCCTTCAGGGCTTGCCAAATCACCCCAAACCCACTCAAAACCCTGCCCTCATCCCAGGGAACGACACAAAACCCCTAGGCATAAGATATAACAAATAAAAGCTTTGCAGGGCAATCCTGCGCTCAATTCACGGTGAGAGGAGAACATAATGGGTATTCAAATACAGCAAGCGATCGAGGTAGGGAAATACTTAGTTACCCAGCGCCTCATGGGTCGCAAAAAGTTTCCCCTAGTCTTAATGTTAGAACCCCTATTTCGCTGTAACCTCGCTTGTCCCGGTTGCGGCAAAATCCAGCATCCCAAAGAAATACTCAAACAACACCTCACCCCCGCACAATGCTTCCAAGCTGTCGAAGAATGCGGCGCACCCGTGGTTTCCATCCCCGGAGGTGAACCCCTGATGCACCCCCAAATCCAAGAAATTGTCGAGGGTTTGGTCGCTCGTCGCAAGTTCGTTTATCTGTGTACCAACGGCTTACTCCTGGAAAAAAGCCTCGATAAGTTCCAACCCTCTCCTTATTTAACCTTTAGCGTCCACCTCGACGGCTTAAAAGAACATCACGACGAATGCGTAGATCGTAAAGGCGTGTTTGATATTGCTGTAAACGCCATCCGTGCCGCTAAAGCTAAGGGATTCCGCGTTACCACGAATACCACGGTTTTTGAAGGGGCAAATCCTCAAGAAATGCAGCAATTTTTCGATTTCTTACAGGAATTAGGCACAGACGGCATGATGGTGTCTCCGGGCTACAGTTACGAATGGGCCCCAGATCAAGATCATTTTCTCAAGCGAGAGCAAACCAAAGCCTTATTCCGCGAAATCCTGTCTCCCTACAAATCTGGGCGCAAAAAGTGGAATTTCAACCATAATCCCCTATTCCTTGACTTTCTCATTGGCGAAAAGGATTACGAATGCACGCCTTGGGGCAGCCCTAGTTATAGCGTCTTAGGTTGGCAAAAACCCTGTTATCTGCTCAATGAAGGGCATTACGAAACCTTCCAAGAGTTGCTGGATAATACTCATTGGGAGAATTATGGCCGCAAGAGTGGCAATCCCAAATGCGCCGATTGTATGGTTCACTGCGGTTATGAGCCAACGGCGGCGCTGGATGCGATGGAACCGTCTAACATTGGGCGGTCTGTGGGTGCTTTGTTGGGAATGCGGTAATTGTTGTTGGTTATTGGTTGTTGGTTGTTTGTTGTTGGTTGTTGGTGATTCGCCACAATCTGATAACTGATAACTGATGACTGATAACTGATAAAGCTGCCCCTTAAATCGCTCATGACCCAATCGCAAGATTCACCGCCAAACCCTGAAACCGTTGAGGAAAAAGTCTGGACTCCCGAAACGTTCTCGCCTCCGTGGGATAGCAACCCCATTCATTTTCTCGAAATTTCCCTCAATTTTCCTTATAGCTCCCAAGAGTGGGATGGCATCTTTGAGGGATTGATGAATCTGCTTGCCCATGAGGATAAACGGGTTTGGAAGAGGGCAATTGAGAGGTTAATCCACGCCTTGGAGATGGAAGGGTCGCAACGCTCGGTTGTGGATGACTATCAACCTAGTCCAACGGAAAAACGATTAGAAAGCATATTCGAGGCTGTTACTAGCCAAATGCAGCACGAGATTGACTTCTTGGCTATATTTTGCTTCACGATCGAGTCTTTAGCTAAAAATACTCCTTTTAAGGATGCCCCCTACAACTCGTTAGTGCTGGCCTGGTTAGATCAATTGGCAAGTTCGGAGGAGTATCCGGCTTTAATCCAAGAAGAAATTTTGGCGGCACAAATCTTTTTCGGGGCTTATGATGCGACTTGGCAAGCAGTTGGAGAGACGCTGCTGAAATGGCTAGACCACTCTAACGTGAATCTGCGTGCTTGTGCGGCTCATCAAATCGGGGAGTTTTGTCGAGAAGCCTTTTTTTGCCAAGAGGACATCTGGGAATGGAAAAATGGTAAGCACCATCAACCGGACGCACAAGCTGTTGCTGGACTGCCCTCCCTAGAAACGATGATGCAGTTGATTCGCGATAAGGAGATTGAGCGACCGGGGATAGCGGGTGCGTTTTTTGAGGTTATCCCAAAAGAAGGATTTAATGCCAGGGAGTGGGTCTTTAATGTTTTAGAAGATTCCCCAGCGCCTGAACCCCGTATTCCCTATTTTCCTTATAACTTAGCCTATAAGGCCTACGCAATGTCTACAGAAGATGCAGATGCAGTACGTCGTTTGGTAGATATAGGTCGAGCTGATATTGCTCGTACTGCGGTGACAGATGTGTGCTGTAAATTTGAGAATCGCGAACAGTTATTAATTGAGCTAGGTTTCACCGATGAACTCGAAACCATACGGATTGCATCCTGGGACCTTGCTTACGAATATCATTACTTGCATCCACGGGGGGCAGCACTGGGATATGTTGAATTGATTGACGAGTTACCAGAGGTTGATTTGTTTCTGTTATTTAGCAAGAGCAAAGAGAAGGAATCTCCCTATGCAGTGGTCATTTACCCGAAAGGAAGAAAGCAAAAATTAAGTCGAGATGTGGCTCAAAAATGGGTAGACCGGATTTTCCCCCCAGAGGTTCGAGGGGAACTCAGATACGATTTGCCGCCGATGATTCGTGACCCTTGGTACAAGCGAGGGTACGTTCGCTACCATCTGTCTGTCGAGGATAAGGATTGCGATCGCATGGACAATGCTACGATTGGGTATCGTTCTGAGTTACCGTGGAATCCCAAAGAGTTTTTGTAGCGGTTGTGGGACAACCTGAAGTTAATCTAGCGCGATCGCCTTCGTTGCCCTAGTCAAGATTCGCTAAGGTAGTACAAGCAGGTCAACGAGCGAGTCGGCTCTCCTACGCCATGAAAACCGATAGTCGTTATATTTCCCAAGTGCATGAGGTGTTGAAGACGTTTCTACGGCATCGTAGCGACTCGGATTGGCCGCATCATTTGACGATGGCGAGGTTGGTGGCGCGGGGGTTGCAGATGGGACGCTCGACGCTGATTCAAACGGGGAGCGATCGCGATCGCTATGGTTTGAGTTATTTGTGTTCGGTGTTGTTGTGTCCGCAAACGGTGGTTTTAGTTGCCCCGAAAGCGGTTCAACAACATTTACTCAACGATCTGATTCCGCCGTTGCAAGAGTGGCTCGAAAGTAGTAAGGAAGTGATGGTGGGCGATCGCGTCCCCCCGGATTTCTCTGGCTTAGTGGTGACGACTCCCCAGGCTTGGTTACGCGATCGCCTTTCTCAACAGGGCAATTTCCCAGATAATATTCCTACCCTGATCGATCCGGCGGATGACCTGGAAGAATGGACGCGGCAACACCTCACCACTAGCTTAGATACGGCGGCTTGGCAAGAGCTAATGCAGGCTTTTGAGAGCGATACTGAGGCGATTCGCGATCTGAGGGTAAAATTAACCAAAATCATCTTTAACCGCCCGGCAAACCCCTATAACTGTCATCTCCTCAGCGATGCCGAAGCCACTATCCTCGACCAATTATTTGAGTTTCGGGACGCTCCTTTGCCTCCTGCTTGGCAAGCGTTTCAAAGACAACGCCAAGATGAAAATCAACTGACTTGGATTGAAGTAGCGCGATCGCGAGGCCAATTTACCCTTCATATTGCCCCCGTCGAAGTCGCCAGTGCTTTGCAATCGTTGTGGTTGCAGCAACCCGTCGTCCTGATTGGTGGCTTTCTCGATTGGGAAGCCGATGCGCCGATTTACCGCCAACAACTGGGCTTGGGGGATATAACTTGCCTCAAATTCTCCCCCAACCGTCAAAATGAGCATATCCAGCTATATTTGCCCGATCGCCTACCTTTACCCAATACGCCTCATTTTCGCGAAGTGGCGATTCAGCAATCGCGGTTACTGGTATCTCTGGCGCGTCAACAAAAAGAGGCGATCGCGATCCTCGTCGATGATGTCCCCCTCAAAGCCCAAGTTGGGGCTGCCTTAGCCGCCGAATGGGGATCGATCGTACAGGTAGAAAAAAGCGAAATTGCCCCCGATGGTGTCCTTGTCAGTGGTTGGTCATTTTGGCGATCGCATCAACACCACCTCCCCTCTCCCCAACTCCTGATTATCGCCACCTTACCCCTCCCTTCCATTGAACATCCCCTCGTCGCTGGGCGTGTCGCTTACCACAAACGCCAGCACCAAGACTGGTTTCGCCGTTACCTCCTCCCCACTGCCTTACGGGAGTTGCAACGAGCCGTCGTTCCCCTACGACAATCCCAAGGCACTGTTGCCCTCCTCGATAATCGCATCAACAATCGCAGTTACGGCAACAAAATCTTTACCGCCCTCGAACCCTTTGCTCGCATCAATTACATCGAAGGCGTAACTATGGGCTGTTAATCCCCCTCTCAAACCTGTAAAACTAAAGCCAAGTCCAGCACCTTGACTCCGGCTGGGTATAATTCATCGCCATTTTTTGGAGGGGTAGAATTTAACTACCCCTGAGTTGCTGACAACTGATACTAATTAACGGGAATTCGAGATAAGCTGAAACCCTAATTTTCCTGTTGGCTGTAACGCCTATTCTCTCGTGAAATCAGTCGAAAAATGGTTTTAATCCAAACTGACATCATTTATTCTTGATTGTCTGTTTCTGGTTCTTCTGGAGAATCATCAGACTTGGGTTTCTTGATCGCTTTTTTTTCTTTTTGAGCCGCAGCCTTGTCAGCTTTTGAGGCTTTGAGAAAGCGCGGTGCTTTTTCCGAAGGTGGGGCTAAGAGGGAACTAAAGCCAAAAACATTTCTTTGGGGTAGAAAGCGGGCTTTGACTTGCACAAAAGTAGGTTTACCTTGCTCGTCCTTTTGAGCTTTAGGGTTAAAGCGAAAAGGCTTTACGGGACTATCTTTCCACAGTAAAGGCAAGTGAGCCGCTTTCATAAAGCGAACTTTCTGTACGGGATCGGCGCTTTTGATGTAATCTAGGCGATTATCAGTGAAGTTCCGCAAAATCGAGATGACTGGGACGCGGCAAACTGGGATAAATTGCCATAAGCCACACAGTTGAAATTCAAAGTCTTCTAACTGGTTGGAGATGTTGCTGGTTTGCTGCTCTTTTTCAAAACCCACTAATTGAAAGGCAAGTTGGTGAGATTTGTTACGTTGGGGAAAATGAATGGCTTTGGGATAAACAATTAAGCGCTGAGTTGGTTCTCCTGTGTTTTTTATCTCTAGTTTTAGAGCTTGAAATGCCCGTCGCAACCTGGGGGTATAAAATAGAGGATAAATTTGATCTGCTACCTTGACAGAAGCAAATCCCGCTTCGTCGAAACTGACTTCACCCGGTACGATACCAATGGCTTGAAAAAGCGGCTTATCTTCTTCTGGTTCGGATTGTTCTGGAGTTGTTTCTGGGGTTATTTCTTCAGGAGTCGTTTGTTCTGCTGTCGTTTTTTCTTGGTCTGTCTCTGTCGTCATGGGTGCTGAGTCGCGTTTTTGTTTAGAGTAACATTTTAGGATAGGGACTTGAGAGCGATCGCGGCATTAGGAACAACGCTGGCATAATCGAGTTGCAAGCTGGTGACTGCCTAACCTAACAGTTTTTTTGACGCAACTGTAATATTACGGAATTAACTCATCGCTTTCAAGGTTTTGCTGGCTGGGGGCAAAATATCGTTAAAACCTCCGGCTTCGTGGTGACGTAGTAGGGCTTGGAATAAGGGTATAGCGATGCTAACGCCGAATAAAGCATTCAATCCTAATACAACCCCAGGAGCAGCTAAAATAATACCGATTTCGGGAAATAGGGCTAAAACCGCAATGAGAATTAAAAAGAAAATCGGGGCTGCTATACCCGCACTCAGGGCTGCATCGAGAATACGCGAGCGATATTCTGCTACGGTGAGATCGCCGCGATATAAATCTAAAGAGTAGGCGATCGCGGTAACAACGGCTTGGGTAATTATCGCTGTTCCGGTGGCGGTAATGCCGAGTTTGGCGATCGTACCGGAGTTGGCAATAATTGAATCAACGGCATTATAAACGCGAATATAAATCTGTTCGCTTCCCGTCATCACTTTAGCTCCCCGTTGGATATTATCTACCCCAACTTCCCAAAGGATGTTATCTGCACCGCTACTACCGCCTTGAGCGTGGGGGATAACGTGGCTGCCGTGTTTGTCGGCAAGAAACGCCCGAATTTGGCGATCGCTGGCTTCTAATTTACTCGTTCCGGGAATTTTGTTAAAAAGTGCCATAACGTCTGTCTGAGAGCGAGGAGCGTCTCCTGGGCGCAATCCTGCCCCGTATTGCAGACGCGCCGCAATTTTGGGCATGGCTTGGGCTAATTCTGCGGCAGACTGGGGTAGGGTTTGCAGGGATTGTGCGAGAGTCAGCCCGGAAACGCCTAAACTGGTTGCGGCGGTGACGATTTGTTGGCTGTGGCTGTTGGCAGTAGCGATGGTATCTTCTAGGATAGCGAGGGATTGGTCTTGGGCTTGTTTGAGGGAGTTTTGCGAGCTTTTAAGGGTTTTTTGGGCAGTTTTTTGCGTATTTTGGTAAATTTCTTCGGCTTTTTGGCTGATGTCTGTGACGGTGTTGTTTACTTGATTTTGGACGCGATCGCGGGTTTGGGTTAGGCTATTTTGAATATTCTGCAAAATGTCCATGAAGTTATTGAACTAGGGCGTATTAGTTTTTATACTTTTTCTGATAGCAACATTCCAGAAATTTTGTCGCTATTTTTTCTATGTTCAAAAACTCGATTTATTTTGAATGTTACCGCAATTATACTGACGTAATCATACAGAATGAGCCACTATAGGAATTTCCACAGTAAATTTTGTACCGCCGCTATCTGGGGTTTCTACGGTAATTTTACCTTGGTGTAACTCGACAATAATTTGATAGCTAATTGCAAGTCCCAACCCCGTACCTTTACCCACAGGCTTGGTAGTAAAGAAGGGGTCGAATATTTTTTCTTGGATATTGTCGGGAATACCACAGCCATTATCAATAAAACAAATCTGCACCCATTTTTTTGAGTTGACATTGATTCTTTCTGTTTTGATAATAATTTGAGGCTCGCTCGTTTCCGACTCTAGTAACGCATCAATACTATTACTAATTAAATTCATAAAAACTTGGTTCAGTTGGTTGGGATAGCATTCCACTTCAGGTAAGTTGCCATATTTTTTAACCAGATTAATTTTGTTTTTGAGACGATTGTGTAACAAAATCAAGGTGTTATCAATACCTTCGTGTAAATCGACTAACTTGGTATCGGCTTCATCCAGTCGCGAAAAATTGCGTAAAGATAAAACAAGTTTGCGGATTCGTTCTGTCCCCATCTGCATCGAAGCGAGAGTTTTGGGTAAGTCTTCTTGAAGAAAATCTAATTCAATCGTGTCAATTTCTGCGGCAATTTCTGGATTGGGTTGAGGGTAGTGCTTTTGATATAAACCGATTAAATTGAGTAAATCTCCAGCATATTGTTCAACGTGGCTGAGATTTCCATAAATAAAGTTAACGGGGTTATTAATTTCGTGGGCAACACCAGCTACCATTTGACCCAAACTAGACATTTTTTCGCTTTGGACTAATTGTAATTGGGCTTGTTTGAGTTGTTCGACTTGGGCTTGAGTTTGGCGGTATAGTTCGGATTGGGCGATCGCGATCGCGAGTTGATTACAAGTGTCTTGCAGTAATGCTTTATCGGCTTTTGTCCACCAAAAAGGATAGCGATGACTACAAATCAAAAAGCCTTTTCGTTCTGTCCCAGTCACGGGTAAAGCGATATAGCGATCGCGCTTTAAAGTCAAAGCATAATCATTACTTTTAGAGCGCAATCGTAAAGCTTGGCTGTTAATTAAAGTCTGAGTAAAATCTTCAATTCCTTCGCAAATAAATGTACCCCGTTGGCGCAAATAATTTTGACTTAATATCTCTTGAGCAATTGTAAATTCTTGCAGTTTGGGGTCATACCAACCAAAAGCTATTTGTTCGACTTTCAAGATTTTTGCTAATTCTTCAACAGTGGTTTGTAGAGTATCGTTTAAATCCAAAGTAGCGCGAATACATTGAGTTAAGCGGTTGAGCAGAACTTCCCGTCTGGCACGCGATCGCATTATTTCAGCATTAACCACAATCCGTCCTCCTGCATAAAAAGCAGCAATTAATAATATTCCTGAAATAATAGCTAAACGATACAAAGCTGCGAGATCGCCTTCAATATCTTGTGGGGGAATTACTAAAGCAATAGACCAATCTGCTTCTTGGAGGGGATAGAAAATAACATACATGGGCTTCCCATCAAGTTCAAGACGTTTGACTTGGCTTTGTTGAGTAAGCATTAAACGAGCTAAGGAACGCCAACCCCGATCTTCTGCTTCTAATAATGATGAGTTTGTGTTGATTTGAATACCAGAACGGTCTTGATTTTTGGGAACTAAAGGAAAACCTTGGGAATCGAGAACAAAAACATAACTATTATCTTTATATTTAAGTTGCGAAATCCTTTCTAATAAACGGTCGATAGGAACACTACCTGCAAAAAGACCTTGAGGTGTTGTATTGTCAGCAGTTGTTATGGGGACTGCAATATTAAATTGTTTTATATCACTTGTTCGCGAAATCAAAGGATCGGAAACGGCAATTTTTCCTGCCATTACAGTTTGGAAATAGGGACGGTCTTGAATATTAGCGTCCGCTCGATCAACTGTTGTTGTAAAAGACGAACCGTCAGGCTTCGCTTGAAAAAATTGATGGAAGTTGTCAGTGCGATTCAATACTTCGAGTAAATAAGGTTTGGCAACAGACCATTGCATTTGACGAATGGTTGGAGTATTAGCAATAGTGGTGACTTCGGTTTTGCGGGCTAATAACCAACGATCGATAGTTTCTACTCGATACTGGACTTGTAGAGAGGCTTCTTTTTGGGCGCGTTCTAATACTAAACGCTGCATAAAAATGTAACTACTATAGGCAGTCACACTGGCGGCAATGCCCAGACCACTGAGTAAGATAAAAACAATCAGATAGCGAAGATGGGGGATTTGTCTTTTTCGCTGTTGCCAAAACCGATAAACATGAGGAAAATGAGGCATATATCAAGAAAAGCTACAAACGCATTTTCTATTGTTCCTCAAATTGAGTTCTGAGTAAGCGGGTTGCACTCTCAACATTTAACGGTTTATTAAAATAATAACCTTGACCGTACTCGCATCCCAAGTTTTGCAATTGACACAGATGAGTTTCATTTTCGATGCCTTCGGCGATCGCGTCCATCCCTAAATTATGTGCCAGAGCGATCATCGCCTGCACAATTTGTTGTTGTTCTCTAACGGTATCCATATTCTGCACGAAAGAGCGATCGATTTTGAGGGTGTCAATCGGTAAGAAGGATAAATATTGTAACGAAGAATAACCTGTGCCAAAATCATCTAAAGATACCGGAATTTGGCGACTTTGCAGTTGCACTAACCAAGTTTTCACGGCTTCGAGATTGGCCATCATGACGCTTTCAGTAATTTCTAATTTGAGCCAACCGGGTTTGAGAGTGAAGCGATCGCGCAAACGATCTAATAAAGCGATAGTATTGACTTGAGCGATCTCAATTCCTGATAAGTTTACACTCACCGTGAGGGAGCGATCGCCAAATTCTGCTTGCCAAATCGCAATTTGCTGGCAAGCTTGGGTCAATACCCATTCTCCCAAAGGTACAATCAATTGAGTTTCTTCGGCTAAGGGAATAAAATCGGCGGGAGAAATCCAACCCCGTTGGGGATGTTGCCAGCGAATTAAAGCTTCAAAGCCCTTCACCGTTTGAGTTACCAAATCCACAATCGGCTGATAATGCAACGTTAAGCCCTGTTCGCTGTCCAACGCTTGGCGTAAATCCCGTTCGATTTGCAGCACTTCTAGGGCGCGATCGCGCATGGTACTGTCAAAAATGGCATAACTCCCCTGATAGTGGGTTTTGGCATGGTACATCGCCAAATCTGCATCTCTGAGGACATCCTCTGGTTCTTGATAGCTGCCATTATCCAGCGCAATCCCGATACTAGCCGTCACAAAGAGATCGTATTCTGCTAAAGAAAATGGAGCTTGTAGCGCTTGAATCGCACAAGCCGCCGTTTCGAGGGCAACTTCGGAACTTGCTAGATTATCCAGCAAAATAATAAACTCATCGCCGCCAAACCGCGCCACAATATCCCCAGGACGCAAACAATTCCGGAAACGATCCCCCACTTTTACCAACAAGCGATCGCCCGTCAAATGACCCAAACTATCATTAATCGCTTTAAAACGATCCAAATCGCAAAACAATAGCGCAAAATGACGATGGGAATCGCTTTGGGCGATCGCCTCTTGGAGACGCTGCATTAATAAAGCGCGATTCGGCAGTCCTGTCAACTTATCGTAAAAAGCATCGTGACGCAGTTGGGCTTCGGCTCGTTTGCGTTGCGTTACATCGAAAAAGACGGCTAAATACTGCGGTGCAATACCTTTTTGATGAATAAAGGGAAAAATCGTCGTATCCAGCCAACAATCCACCTCAGAAGGCATTTTAAAGTTGATTTCCCCCTTCCATACTTGACCGCGCTGTAAGGTCGTATACACTTCATGGATAAAACGAGGGGAATGGGGATGCAGAGCGAACAAGCGATGATGTTTGCCCAAAACTTGGTCTCGTTGATACCCCGTTAATTGGCAAAATGCTTCATTAACGTGGGTAATTTTGCCCCATTCGTCGGTAATCGCCACTAAAGCAGCGCGATCGAGAGCCGAAGCCAAGCGCGTGACTTGTTGCTTGCTTTGGCCATAAAGTCGGGACTGAGCGATCGCGATCGCCAATTGATTAACCACCCCTTGCAACAACTCTTTTTCAAAAGATTTCAGCTTTCGAGGAGTGCCTTTGACTAAAATCAAATAGCCTTGGCGGTGCTGTTCGGTGGCGACAGGCAGAAAATAATAGTTTTCTCGTTGAGAATGAGCCGATACCTGTAAATACAGCGATTTACCCCGATCTAAGCGTTGTCTCCAAGTTGACGGCGTATCAAAACGCTCTATTTGCTCCGATAAAGGCTTTTGAGAGTCTTCCCACCAGGTTTGCCAAGAGTGATGTTGGGGATCGTACCAGCCAAAAGCTGCGCCCTTGAGATCGAGTAATTTCGCCACTTCTTCGACCGTGGTTTGCATAATCTCGTCCAAGTCCAAAGAAGCCCGAATCCGCCCCGTTAAGCGGTTTAACAAGCCTTCTTGGGCAGCGAGCGATCGCGCTCTGGCTGAAGCCCACACCAACTGAATCGAACCTGTAGCCACGGTAACTAACAATACACCCACCGCGATCGCCAAAACATTCAAACTCCGCAATTGGGCTTCGATTTCTTGGCGAGGAATTGCCAAAATTAACACCCAATCCACCTGCTGCAATGCCACGCGGGTAACATAGTACCGTTGTAGTTCCAAAGCCTGTTCGAGATCGTTCTCCAAACCCAAAGTCTGTTGACTGCGAACCAAATCCCCCACTTCCGGGAAAGGGGGAAAAGCGCGAGACTGTACCACGGTTTGCTTTTGGGCTTGTAATAACCAGCGAGGGACATCAAAACGAGAATCGGGCTGATTGGTCAAAGTTACCAAGCGATCGCGCTCGACAACGCCCAAAATAGCCTGAGCGGGAGGATTAGAACCGGGTAAAGGGGCGATCGCCACTAAATCGCCATTATTCCCCGCAATTATCAAAGTCTGGTTCGTCGCGATCGCCTGAGCAATATAACGCTGATAAGGATCGTCCGAGGTACTAATCCGCATCGACTCAAAATGACTTAACCGCGCTCCTTGACCCCGTACATATTGCATTAAAGTCGTTGGAGTCCCATAATAACGCGAACTACTGCGAGCCACAGTTTCTAGCTCTTGTTGGCGCTCCAAAGCCCAGTTATCAATTTCATCGGCTTGGTGCTGAATCGCCGCTCTTGCGCCTTGTTGAAGATTATCAATCGCCAAACGCCGCGCATAACGATAGCTAAAATAAGTAGTCGTTCCGACAGTCGCTAAAATGCCCCCTAAAATGGCAAACAGTAACGGTTGTCGCCATCGCGGTAACACCGAAGTCGGTGAAAAGTTCGACTTTTTAGAAGTCACGCCAGAAACAGCAGTGATAAATTCAGTGTTGAATGGGGATACCATACTGCGACCATCAACCGTCAATTAAAGTTAAACGTTGTCTTGGGCGTGACGAAGGGCAATTCTGCTTGAAATCCTCGCAATTTCCGAAAACTACCCACTTCGCACCAGCAAACCATCTCTTCCGTTCTATAAAACTTACTCAAACCAACAATCGCAGGTTTAACGTTTACTTCTTGCTTCAATCTAGTAGTGTCGGCACTATCCAGTCCACAAGCTGACACGGTAGAACTTACCGCCAAATTGACTCAATTAATCGCTGCATTTAAGTCGCGATCGCTCCTAAAGCCACAATTTTCACAGTCAAACGTTCTTTCACTTAAGCTCAGAACGTCTTTTTCATGACCCCTTTAATGGTTCCCTAAATTTCAACACTTTCTCTATACAAGACCTAACCCAACCTAACAGGAAGTGGGACATTCCTCAAAAGAGAAGGGATAATTGCTCTTTGGGAGAGTGGAGAGTTATCAAGACGCAAAGTAGGGGGAAACTTGTTTCCATAACAACTGTTATGCCCAACATAACAACTGTTATGTTTGCTGTTCGCGGCTGAACCCCTCAAACCTGGGAGACAGAATACAATACACAGCAAGGGTAGTTGTTTTCTCAAAAGCGATGGGCATACAAAAACTAAGTCATTGGCTAGAAACACACTGGGTAACACCCGCTTACGGGGGTTTGGTACTAGGGGGAATTGCCCTCTGCTTTTTTGGAGCGGCGACCAATACGATGGCAGGGTGGTTGTATGTGATTAGCGGCGCAATTTTAGCCTTATTAGTTATTGGCGCGATTTTACCTCCCAAAGCCATTCAATCTCTACAAATACGTCGCTTGCCTTTGCCACCGATTAGCCAAGGCGATCGCTTCTCCATGACCATCGAGATCGTCAATCCCACAGCCCAAGCCAAAACCTTGATCCAAATTCGCGATCGCTCTCCTTTGAGATTAACCTCTCCTCAACAAACCGTCATCGAGGCGATTCCCCCCCACACCACTCATCGTTGGACGTATACCGCGATCGCGCAACATCGCGGCATTTATCATTGGCACAATCTAGCTTTGCGTTCCGCTTCTCCCTTGGGATTATTTTGGTGCGAACGGGCTAGTCAAGCCACGGCTAAAGTTGTGGTTTATCCCCAAGTTCTGCCCTTAACGCGATCGCCCCTCCTCGATACCCTAGGTCGCGATGATAGCTGGCAAACCGATCGCGATCGCCGCTACCAAGATGCCAACGAAGGCATGACCCGCACTCTCAGACCTTATCGCATCGGCGACCCCACCCGTCTCATCCATTGGCGTAGTAGCGCTCGTTTCGGGGAGTTCCAAGTGCGAGAACTCGAAACTTTTATCAGCGGCCAAGCAGTGATTATCGGCTTGGATACCGCCGCAACTTGGTCGGACGCGCTCTTTGAACAAGCGGCGATCGCGGCAGCTTCGCTCTATTTCTATGCCCATCGCTGCCAACTCAGCGTCCAACTTTGGACTGCCAGCACGGGCTTGATTCGCGGCCATCGCGTCGTCCTCGAAGCCCTGGCTGCGGCTCTCCCCCAAGAAGCTTACAATCAGCCGCCGCCTTTTTCCAATTTACCTTGGGTTTGGCTGACTCCCCAAGCTGGAGGTTTTGCCACTTTACCCCCAGGCAGTCGCGGGGTTTGGTTTGTGGATGCGGAAAATCCCCGTCTACCAAAGACTCCAGGGCAATGTCCGATTTTAGCAGTTAATCAGCAAGAGGATTTAAAATTACAGTTGGGGCAATCCCTCTAAAGATTTATCCGATTTCGTTTCCTTGCGAGCTTCAGTTGCAGCATCTTCGTAAAACGACCAAGTAGCAGGAGTTTCCATGCGTCCTAAAATGGATTCGGCGCGGATAGTATCATACTTGCTACCGCGAATCAACAACAAATACTTGCCTTTTTGAATTTCCTCTTCGTAGATTTTGGCTTTGTGGCGCGGAATTCCCATACTCACTAATGCCCCCACAAAGCCTCCAGCCGCAAAACCGACAAGGCTACTCGAAACACTACCCGCAACAACCGATGCTCCTATGCCGAAAAAGGCCGTTTGACCCAAGCCCGGAATCGCCATCACCGTCAGACCTGCCAGCAAACCCGCAGCACTGCCAAAAACACTTCCCGCAACTGCCCCCGCGATCGCATCTCTAATGTTGTGATGGTCTGCGAGATCGCCATCTTCGGGAATATCGTCGCGATCGCACACTTTGACCCCCGCGATCGGTTTTTTCGAGTCTCCTTCTTTGGCTAACACCAAAACGCGCCTGAGAGGATAATTAAAAGATTTTAGTTCTTGGAGCGCGACGGCCACATCCTGACGCTCCGCAAATACGCCGATGGCTTTGATTTTTCTGCTCAACTTTCTTGCTCCCTCTAATACTCAATAGGCGGGTTATTAGCCAATTTTGACTCAATTTTAAGCTTAAAACTCAGTCGTAAGCGTCTTCTGTAAGGATTAGGTCTAGAGAAAGAAAAGGCTTTTTGAGGGTCTTTTATCAAGAAAAAATCCATAATATGGCAGATGTGGAGAAATTCCAGATTTTTTAGGATAAGGATGTAAATTTTCAATTGAATAAGGTTTATTTATGGAAATTTTATTACAAACGGCTGCGGCGGAAAGTCACTTTCCTTATGCGTCGGTAGCAGTTTACGTTATCGGCTTTATTGCCGCCGCCACCATTGGCTCAATTGCTTGGTACAACTCCAAACGTCCGCCGGGTTGGGAAAACAAAGAACGGCCCGATATCGTCCCCGAAGTCGATAAATAAATTCATTCAAATATCTGTTAACAGTTCATTAAGAGTAGACAACGACCCCAAAAAATATGTCTTTAAAAAACAAATCTGACGCTAATTACGATCCGCATTTGACGGCGGCTGAAACGGGCGCTCGTCAAGAGCGAGAAAAAGAAAACTTTAAAGAACGTCCCGATAAAGAAGGGAGTATCGATACCGAAGGCGGTATGACTGTCGATCGCGAAGGATTGGCCAATAACTACGCTATCGAACCGGAAATGTACGTTGAAGAACCAGGGGATTTGCGTAAGAGCGAAGCCGAACTTCAACAAGAGCGAGAGCAAGAACTAGAAGAGGTTAATCGTTCTGGCGGTAAAGGGCCGGGCGTAATTTAATCGCTAAACTAGCGAATTGCCGATAATGATACCGAAGTAGGAGCGAGAGAAAAACTTGCTCCTACTTGATGTTTTTCTTAATATTTTTAAGCTATACCTATGAATTTCTCATCAGCAAACTTAGAAGCAACTTATAATCGTCTTGCAGAATTGACTCAAGGGGCGATCGCGACCGGACAAAAACTGGTCGAAACCACCACCGAAAATACAGGTAAAACTCTCGACGCGATCGCTGAGTTTCCCCTCACTCGCTTCTTTACCCAAACCCTCAAAGCTGATTGGCTAGGGGTCGCTTTGGGTCGCGTTAATACTAAAAACATTCAAGCTACAGTTACCGACATTCAGCGAAAATACCCCAACGCCACCCCTGACGACCTAGCTCATCGCCTGATTGTCCAAAAAGCCATTAATGCTGGCGGTGTGGGTTTAATGACGAATTTAATCCCACCGATGGCGATCGCGCTCCTCGGCATAGAAATCGCTACCATCACTAAAATGCAAGTAGAGATGGTGTACGAAATTGCCGCCGTCTACGGTCTCAACCTCGACGATCCTTCCCGACGCGGTGAAGCCCTCGCAATTTTTGGGATTGCCCTCGGTAGTAACGGCGCAATCAAAACGGGTCTCAGCTTTGCGGAAATCATCCCCGGTATTGGGGCAATTATCGGTGCATCAAGCAACGCTGCCCTCTTCTACGGCTTGGGTTTTGTCGCCTCTCGCTACTACGAAAATAAACAAAGCAATCCCCAGAAAAATGTCGATCTCGAAGCAGTACGCCAAGCCAGTGCGGTTGATTTAGCCAGTACCCTAGCCCAACGGTCGATTGTGGATAAAATTCTCGTCCATGTCATTCGCGTGAGTTACCCCGACGGCGACTGGTCGGCCATTTTACCCAAGCTTCGCACTTGTACGAACCTATCTCCCTCGTCCTTGGCGACGATTTCCGAACACCTCGACAATCCCACGCCTTTGGTCGCTCTCTACGACGCGCTCGATGCCAGTTTTGCCCCATCTTTAGTCGCCCAAGCTTATCGCATTACTCGCGCGAATGGCGAAGTTTCTGTGGCAGAAAGCGCTTTACTCAATGACATGGCAAACCGATTCAATCTCGATCTTGTGGCCATTCAAACAACTGTTGATGAATCGATGCCTTTACCCCAGTGTGCGCCTTAGTAAGTTGTTCTGGCTCAAGCGCGGGAGCTTTTAGCTGAAACAGGCCAGTAGTGCCGTGACACAGCTAAAATGAGGCTTTGATGTAGGGTGGGTTAGGCGGCTAAAATTTCCGCTATGACTGCAATCTAGCTATCCGCCGTAACCCACCGTTTAAAGTGTGTCACGGCAGTAGGGTGGGTTAGGCGGCTAAAACTTCGGCTATGACTGCAATCTAGCTTATCCGCCGTAACCCACCGCTCGTATGTGTGTCGCAGCAGTAGGGGTGGGCATTGCCAGACGGAGTCAAGAGGACGAGGTGATTTCGTCCTCTTTTTTAAGTTGGGTACTCAACCCTAGGGATGGACTCAGCTTAATTCATCATGCGTTCGATTCCTTTCTTGAAGGAATCAGCCATTGTGTCTGTGGGGGTCGTTGATTCGGGGCCTTTCATTTTATCGCGGTCTGCTGACCCCTGAACGGCGTTTAGTCCTTCTTTAGTTTTGGCTTGGACTTCTTCGATGCTGGATGGCGCATCTTGCGCGGATTTGTCGGTTTCTTGTTGTACCTGGTTTAACTGTTCTGTTCCTTTGGTGGGAGAGCTTGCTGCGGCCCAGGCAGGAGTTGCACTACCTAAAAAAAGTAAGGCACAGCAAAAACCTAGCACCAAAATCCGAATGGGGTTGAATTTCATAGAATTGCTCCTTGAGAAGGTAACGTCTTTGTACTTTTATTCAATCACCAAAGCACTCTTTTTGTTATAAATAATACAAGTTTTGGGAAGACAGTTACTTGGGGAAAAGCTGATTTGAGCGAGAATTGGGCTGTTTTTTAAGAATGATGAATCGCGATCGCGCAGGTCACCTCCACAAGCCGATATTCGTCTATAACCATACTCGCATCCCAAAAGGAAAAAGCAATTACAGTAGGCTCTCGCTCGCGTCGGAAGCTGTTTTCCTGGATTTTGGAGTGTTTTTTCGCCATTTTATTCCCTTTTCCGAACTCAAACCAAGTTTATAGCCTTTCCCAAAAGGTCAGAAGTTCATCTCCCGTTGTGCTTTCTGATGATAATACTATGGCTGGCAGTTTGAGGTTTGTTGGGACTGGGAATTTGCCTTTATTTTCTAGGAAATTGCAGAAATTTTAAGATTTTCTTAATACTTTTGGGTTATGAGCATTACAGAATATTCTGAGGTTTCGCTGGGGTATAGTCGCGGTGCTTCTCGACACAATCAATCTATTTCCTAGGGATGATGATTTTATTTTGTGAAAATTTATAACTTATACATAAAAGATAAATCCTTTTGATAAACAATCGTTTCCACTTTGTATAAAATATGTTTTCCTCAACTCCTAAATCCATTGCTTTAATATCAGTACACGGCGATCCAGCCGTTGCCATTGGTCAAGAAGAAGCGGGCGGTCAAAATGTTTATGTCCGCCAGGTGGGTGAAGCTTTAGCCAAGCAAGGATGGCACGTTGATATGTTCTCCCGACGTACCGACCCCGACCAAGAAACGATTATCGAACACGGGCCGCGTTGCCGTACTATTCGCTTAAATGCAGGAAAACCCCAATTTATTGACCGCAATCAAATCTTGCAACAACTGCCCGAATTTGTAGAGTCTTTTTTACAATTCCAAGAAGATCAAAATATCGTCTATCCTTTGATTCATACTAACTACTGGCTATCGGGTTTTGTAGGGATGGAATTGTGCCGCCAGCAAGCCAGCCAAATGGTTCATACTTATCATTCTTTAGGCGTAATTAAGTATCGCAATACCGCTTCAATTCCGGCGATCGCGAAAACCCGTTTGCGAATCGAACAAGCTTGTCTAGAAACCGCCGATTGCGTAGTGGCTACCAGCCCTCAAGAAAAGGAACACATGAGGGCTTATGTGTCTCAAAGAGGAAATATTGAGATTATTCCTTGCGGTACAGAAATTGAGCGTTTTGGTCAAATCGATCGCGCGACAGCACGCCAAAAACTGGGTATTCCTCTCGACGAGAAAATGGTAATGTATGTGGGGCGTTTTGACCCGCGCAAAGGGATTGAAACTTTGGTACGGGCAATTGGGCATCCTGATGTCTGCAATCTACCGAATTTGCACCTTTACGTTGCCGGAGGGAGTCGTAAGGGACATAAAGATGGTCAGGAATGCGATCGCATCAAAGGGATTGTCTCACAGTTAGGACTGAGCGATCGCACTTCCTTCCCCGGACGTTTAAATCGCGATCGGTTGGCGCTATACTTTAGTGCGGCGGATGTCTGCGTTGTTCCCAGTCATTACGAACCATTCGGGTTGGTTGCGATTGAAGCGATGGCTAGTCGTACTCCTGTGGTTGCTAGTGCTGTCGGGGGTTTACAGTTTACCGTTGTTCCCGAAAAAACGGGTTTGTTAGCCCCACCCCAAGATGATAAGGCTTTTGCGGCGGCGATCGCCCGTTTGCTGAATAATCCTCAATGGTGCGAACAACTGGGCGATAATGCTCGCGATCGCGTCGAAAAGATGTTTAGTTGGGGAGGAGTTGCCGAACAGTTAGATGACCTCTACTGCGAACTTCTCAACCGCCAAAAAGCGCGATCGTTCTACTCTAGTATGGCTCATACTAATATGGCTTCTTAATTTGAGTTAAATTTATTAGCCCCAAGCAGCAATAACTGTTGTTGTTTGGGGCTAATAATAATAAATCCAATACGCCAAAACCCTGTTATTGATTAAGTTCGCTTTCCAGAAACTTAGAAAATAAGCCAGAAATTAGCTAGAATCACGACAAATTCAAGTTAAGTTTTTTACTGACTTAAAGCTTTTAAAAATTGTTGTAAATTCCCTAAAACTCCTCGTTTTTTCGGTTTAGCAATGCCTTCGCTATTGGGGCTACTTTTAGCAGCCTGATTGATTAAGATTTCGAGAGTATCTCCCATAGGTTTTGTTGGTTCGGAGGCAATGAGTTCGTAACCGCCATCTTCTGTGTCGAGTTGTATTTCCCATTCAGAAGGAAACAGTCGAATAATTGCACCGCCATCAATGGGTTTATAGTAGTAGGCTGTTTCGATTTTACTAATAAAGCGATCGCGCAGTTGTCGAGCAGCATAACCAATCCCTACGATAGAGATATCTTCGAGTTGCGGTAGTAATAAGACTACAGGGCGATCGCCTGCGAGATTACAAAGTTTTTCGACTTGAGCCACTTCAACTGCTGAGGGAGAAACCACCAAAAACATCTCATCATCGTCGGCAATTCGCGTTGCGACGGAGGACAAAGGACTGCCTAAATCGGAAACTTTAAACTCAGTTTCTCCCCAATCTCGACGAGCTAAAGCCGCAGCCCCGGTATCGGGAAATAAGACTTTTAATCCCGAACCATAAGAGGCAAAAAGCTGTATAAATTCTAGAGCAATGGTTTGAGCTTGTAGAGCAATTTCTGGCACGTTAATTTCCACAGAAATAACTCTCAAACCCGATTCTAAAGCAGTTTGAGCGGCGTTTTTGCCTTGAGCGATCGCGTCTTCTAATGTAACTGGAATTGCAAGCATTTTTTGTTGTTTATTAGTTATTGGTTATTAGTGGTTCGCTGAATTCCAATTTCCCCCTCCTCTTCCCCCTCTTCCCCCCACTGCCTTGTATCTTGAGAGAGTGAGTAACCCATCTTTGCCTGGGTAGAAAATACTGTGCAGTAGCTTGGGTGCTTGTAATCTAAGAAAGGAGCGTGGTCAAACCTGTCCGCTCAAAGTGCCAAGACATCTGTAGAAGCAAAAGGAAGCCACGCTGTTAGCCTTTACAAGACTAACTCGAACAATCGCCAAAGATAAATCATTCAAGCTTTTATAAGCAAGGACGAGAAACTTGAGAAGGACAAAATACTCGTACTCCAAGGATAAACGAAGATGAACCTTACGTCATGGATGGGAGCCGTGGTAAATCCTCATAAAATCAAAGGATTGGCGATCGCCTTGGGAAAGGCCAAAACCGACCGACTCGATTCTGACATCTTTGGAGGGGCATAAATCCCCACTCCCCCCGATTCCCAAAACTACTGCCCCTTAATCGCTGATAACTGAAAAAGCTGCCCACTGCCTCAGAAGTTCGGCTAAACTTAAAGTAAACTGCAACCCCCATCACTGTCATCCCGCCGCTTTGAGCAGCGCGTCAGAGGAAATTTATGAATTTTGCGCCTCAAAACTTGTCTTCGTTTCACAACGATATTTTGCAAGAGACGCTGTTAGGGCGACTATGCAATAAGTCAGAGTTATTTCGCGATCGCTACCTGATTTTACGGATGATTGGCCGAGGCGGCTTTGGGGCAACCTTTTTGGCACGGGATATCCAACTACCCGGTCAGCCGTTGTGCGCCATTAAGTTGTTGTGTCCGAGGATCGGCGAAATGAATGCCTTGGAAACTGCTCGTCGTCGTTTTCGTCGCGAAGCCAAGACTTTAGGGGCTTTGGGCAGTCACTCCCAAATTCCGCAGTTATTGGATTACTTCACCCTAGGGGAAGATTTTTATTTGGTGCAAGAGTACGTTCGCGGTATGACCTTAGCCCGTTTGGTGCGGCGTTACGGCCCGCAATCGGAGTTAGTGGCGGTGCGATTTTTGCGAGAAATGCTGGTTTTGCTGCAATACGTCCACAGTACCGGAGTCATCCACCGGGATGTGAAGCCGCAGAACATCATTCGCTGTCAAGATGACAATCGCTTGGTTTTGATTGATTTTGGGGCGGTCAAAGAGCAATTGGTCGAATCTTTGGGGTTTAGTTCTAAAAATTTGACGACGCATTTTGTCGGAACAGTGGGCTTTGCACCGCCGGAACAGTATAGTTTGCGACCTGTGTTTGCCAGCGATATTTATGCTTTGGGGGTGACGACGTTGTATGTTCTCACGGGGAAAGCGCCGTTGGAGTTTCAAGGCGATCGCTCCGGGGTACTCAATTGGCAAGATAAAGTTAAAGTCAGCAAACCTTTGGCAAAAATCCTGGAACGAATGCTGCAACCTTCTTTACAAGAGCGCTATCAGTTGGTTTTGCCGATCCTCAAAGCCATTGACTCGGAGATATTTCGCGATAGCTTCTCGAATCGTACCCAGAGTTCTGCCCAGGAGTCTGTTTCTATGTCTCAGGCAACCCTTGAAGAACCTCTCCCCCGTCGTCCGTCTTCGTTGGCAAAAACAGCGAAAGCCATTCGAGATTGGAAGAAACGCCAAGCCCAAAAGCACAAGCATATAGACGAGAGTTGAGCCTGAAAACTCAAAAATCCCTCGCCCGCAAGCCAGGGATTTTATTTTTGATAAGGAAAACTGAGGAGAGTTAAGAGGACGCAGATTTTACCCCCTCAACCGCAGGATTACTTCGTGAGGACGAGGCGGTCTGTTTCAGCACAAGGGGGATTGGAACGACGCTGTTTCATGGTTTGTAGCTGTTGCAAGAGAACTTCGACTTCAGCTTCGAGGTGTAGATATTTCAGTTGTTGTTCGGTTGGGAGAGCTTGCATTTTTTGGGTCATTTGAGGATTGAGATGGGCTTCACGAGAAGCATTGGACAATACAGAAGAATTGGAAAAACTGGACATATTAAAAGTTGTTAGTTATTTTTACTGACTCACACCAGTAGGTTATTGTAACGTAAGGTAACAATCCCGTTGTATCCCTTGTGTCTATTTCCTAAGTGTCATCAGTAATCGTGATGGGAGTAGGTATTAATTACTATTTTCTGTGATGGGAGACAAACCGGGAACGGTAAAAGTAAAGGTGCTGCCTTGACCGAGTTGACTGTCAACCCAGATGCGACCGCTATGATGTTCGATAATTTGTTTGCAAATGGGTAAGCCTAAGCCTGTGCCTTTGGGCTTATCGGTGAGGACATCTCCGACTTGTTGGAAGCGCTCAAAAACTCGTTCTCGATCTTCGGGAGCAATACCAATCCCGGTATCGGAGATTTCGATGTAGAGGTCGAGGTTGCGGCAGAAGGCACGACAGGTGACTGAGCCTTGTTGGGTGAATTTGACGGCATTGGAGATGAGATTGATTAAAACTTGAATGAGGCGATCGCGGTCGGCGTAAATTTGAGGTAAATCGGGGGCAACTTCTTTACTCAGGGTAAGATGAGAATCTTTAAACAAAGAAGTGGTGGCGGCGATGGCGCGATCGATAATGGCTTCGGGATGTTCGGCTTCAAAATCCCAATCGACGCGGCCAGCTTCCATTTTGGCAATGTCGAGTACATCTTCGATCAGGGAGGTGAGGCGTTCGGCTTCGTCGATGATAATGTCAATATTCGAGCCGATGGTTCGCATGGCTTT
The DNA here is from genome assembly GCA_035968055.1 of Jaaginema sp. PMC 1080.18. Lineage (GTDB taxonomy): Bacteria > Cyanobacteriota > Cyanobacteriia > Cyanobacteriales > Spirulinaceae > Jaaginema. Next base: position 43,471 of record JAWQFT010000024.1, read on the forward strand.
CTCGACGAGGCGATCGCGACTCTGGACTTCGGGAAAGACTTTTTCTTCGAGTTTTTCTTTAATAATCGAAGCAAAGCCTAAAACGGAGGTTAGGGGAGTGCGGAGTTCGTGGGATACGGTAGCGAGGAAGTCGGTTTTCATGCGGTCTACTTCGCGCTCTAGGGTCACATCGCGAATCAAAATTACCGATCCGACACATTGTTCGCCTTCTTCTCCGTCGGCTTCTTTGATGACGCAGGTGGCTAGGGCTTGACCGAAGCGATCGCGACCTAACTTCACGTCTGCCGTGACTTTTTCAGTTTCTTGGCGTTCGCTTTCTTCAATCAATCTCACCAATTCGGGGGGAAAATGTTGGGCTAAACTTTGACCTTTGAGGTCAACATTTTCCCAATCGAACATTTCTAGTAAAGCGGGATTAAAGCGGGTGATTTGGCTTTGGACATCAGTCACCAACAAGCCGTCAGCGAGATTGTCTACAATGGCGTTGAGATCGGCGAGGGTGGTACGCAGTTCCGTAGAACGGTCTTGGGCTTGTTTGAGGAGTTGGGCTTGTTGGAGAGCCACCCCTAGATGCACGGCGATTTTTTGCACGAATTCGATTTCGCGGCTTTCCCAATGCCGGGGGCGATCGCATTGATGAATGCAGAGTAATCCCCAGAGACGCTCGTTTTGAATCAAGGGAACAACTAAGTTCGCCCGCACGTTGAACTGTTTTAAAATATTACGATAACAAGGTTCTAAATCCTCGCTGTCGAGATCGCCAATGATGAAAACATGGTTTTGGGTGTAACTGCGGGCTGCTGACCCAAAACAGCGATCGCGCACTCTAGCTTGTAATGCCGAACCATATTTCTTGACCACATCTTCGGAGATAAATTCCCCTTCGATATAATCCGATTGTGGGTCAAAGCGGTAAATGGCAACGCGATCGGCTTCGAGGAGTTGGCGGACTTCTGTGACTGTGGTGTCAAAAATTGTGTCGAGGTCGAGGGTGAGGCGGATTTTGTCGATGATTTGGGCGATCGCGCTTTCTCGTTCGGCAGACCGGACTAATTCATCCGCTCGTTGTTGTAGTTGTTGGGTGAGAGCGCTTTGGAGTTCCGTCGAACGGCGCTGGCTTTTTTCTAACAGTTGGGCTTGTTGGACGGCAACGCCTAACTGTGCGCCAATCTGGACTAAAAAGTTAACTTCGGTGGTTTGCCATTGACGGGGTTGATCGTTCTGAAACGCCGCTAATAACCCCCAAAGCTTTCTATTTTCGTAAATGGCAATAATGGCATAAGACCGAGCTTGGTAGCTTTCCAGGGCTTGGAGATAACAAGAGGAAAAGTTTTTGGTGTAGATATCTTCCACCACCCGGAAGATTTCACCTTTGGTAAAAGCACCCCCCTCGGTTTCTCGTAAATGGGTATCTTCGGAAAAAGTTGCAGGATCGATTTGTTCTAGGACTTTCAGGCTACAGTCGCTAATATTGCTGCACAACTCTTGATTTTTTTGTTGCATTGCCAACAGAGAAGTCCAATGATCTGTCACGGCTTCGACGACAAACTCGCCACTCCAGTCGGGGTTAAAGCGATAAATGGTGACGCGATCGGCTTTGAGGAGTTGTCGGACTTCTTGAACGGTGGTGTTAAAAATGGTGTTGAGGTCGAGGGAACGGCGAATTTTGTCTATAATGGCGGCGATCGCCTTCTCTCGTGCCACGGCTTTATCCACCGCTTGACGCAAATGCTCCGATTGTTGCTGAAGTTGCGTCATGGCTTCAGCGTGTTGTAGGGCTACGTCTAGGTGAGTGGCGATTTGGGTCACAAACTCGATTTCGGAGTCGTTCCAATAGCGGGGGGCGTTACATTGATGAAGGCAGAGGAGTCCCCAGAGGCGATCGCCTTTCAACAAAGGAACGACTAAATTAGCGCGGACTTGAAAGCGAGCCAAAATATCAATATGACAAGGGCTTAAATTTAGCTCGTAAATGTCGCTGCACGTCCAAATTCGTCCTTTTTCGTAATATTTCGCAAAATTCTCCCCGAAGCAATGATCGCTAATTTTAGCGGCTAAGGTAGAGGGATAAGGCTCAACCACGGATTCTGAGACAAATTCGCCCCAGTTATAGTCACTGTTGTCATCGAAGCGATACATCCCGACGCGATCGACATCGAGCAATTGCCGGACTTCTTGGGCTGTAGTGGTAAAAATGGTTTCTAAATCGAGGGATTCTCGAATTTTAGTCACCACCGCTAATAAGGCTTTTTGGCGAGCAACTTGATAAGGATGAACCACAGGCTGTTTAGTCCGGTTGTTGTGGTTATGGGTTTGCAGACTACTGATTTCGCGGTTGAGCGATCGCGAAGGATTAGAATCAAAATTCCCAGGCGAAGACTGTGACATTCTAGAGGGAAAGTAGCAACAGCAGCTTTATTTCCCAAATCGTAGCATTTAACTCAGTGGAGTGGGTTTATGTCCCGTTCGACGTTAAGCTAAAAAAGTCAATTTGAATAGTTGAGACAAACACGATGATTTTACCGGGGACTACAGTTAAAGTAACGAATGCTGATGATACCTATTACCGCTTTCAGGGATTAGTACAGCGTCTTAGCGATGGCAAGGCAGCAGTTTTGTTTGAGGGGGGCAATTGGGATAAACTTGTTACTTTTAATTTATCCGAACTCGAAGAAGTTAATCTTAAAGGGAAAAAGTAGTTGTTGGTTGTTGGTTGTTGGTTGTTGGTTGTTGGTTGTTGGTTGTTGG